>DUEQ01000216.1 GCA_011192085.1 Caldilineae bacterium | reverse complement strand
TGGAGTGAAAGAGAATTAGTTCAAGGAGATGATGATTTCCAATACAACCTGTTTCGCTTACGATCCCATCGAACAACAACACACTCTGCCGGGCCATCCCGAAAACCGCGATCGGCTGCGGAGCGTGATGCGCTTGCTCAAGACGCGCGGCCTCCTGGATCAGATGGATGCGCTTCCGGCGTCTCCGATCCCTTCCACCCAGTTGCACTGGGTGCATCCGCCCGCTTATGTGAAACGAGTGCAAGCGCTAGATGAATCGGGAGGGGGGTATCTCGATCCCGACACTTACGTGGTTTCGGGTAGTTATCGCGCGGCCCTGACCTCGGCTGGAGCCCTGGCGGGCGTGGTGGAGGCGGTGGCCACGGGCCAGGCCCGCAACGGCATGTCGTTGATGCGTCCGCCTGGCCATCACGCCCTGCCCGACCGGGGCATGGGCTTCTGCATCTTCGCCAATGTCGCCATCGCCGCCCGCGTGGCCCAGCGCGTTTACGGCCTGGAGCGCATCCTCATTGTGGATTGGGATGTGCACCACGGCAACGGCACCGAGGCCATCTTCTACGACGACCCCACTGTCGCTTTCTTCTCCACCCACCAGTATCCCTACTATCCGGGCACGGGCGCGGCGGAAGACATCGGCCGCGGGCCGGGAGAAGGGACGACCATGAACGTCCCCCTGCCGCCGGGCGTGGGCGATCACGGCTATCTCCGTATTTTCGACGAATTGCTCATCCCCTTCGCTCATCGCTTCCAGCCTGACCTCATCCTTGTCTCCGCGGGCTACGACGCCCACTGGCAGGACCCGTTGGCCTCAGAAAGCCTCAGTCTCTTGGGATTCGCCCTCCTCGCGCAGCGGGTGCGGGATCTGGCCGAAGCATGTTGTCAGGGCAGATTGGTCATTGCACTGGAAGGGGGGTATAATCTGACGGCTTTGAGTTACGGCATTCTGAACACCTTGCTGGCATTGATGGGCCAGGAAGGGGATGCAGAGGACCCAATCGGGCCTCCTGCGTCCGCCAACCACGACGTGGAAGCGCGCATCGCCCGCATCAGGCGGCTGCACGGACTATTCTGAAAATACGTTGGCTTCATTTGCGAAAAGGTTTCGGCGGCAATGTTGGCCGAGGCCAGCAGGAAGTGAAAAGTGAAAAAGTTCGATAGACATTGGACTTTGGACATCGGACATTGGACAGCCTCCATTTTCATCGCTATCGGCGCAGGCTCGCCCGCCCTTCGACTGTTTCGAAAATAACGTTGTAATTATCCCACTGTAATCACCCCTCGCCATCCGCGACTCCTCTCCATGTTCACCCAACGCCTTTCCGGCATCCTCCTGCATCCAACCTCTTTTCCCGGCCCTTACGGCATCGGCGATCTGGGCAAACAGGCCTATGCCTTTCTCGATTGGCTGGCGCAGGCCAAGCAACGGTTGTGGCAGGTGTTACCCCTGGGCCCGACTGGTTTCGGCGATTCGCCTTACCAATGCTTCTCCGCGTTCGCGGGCAACCCCTTGCTCATCGATCCAGAAGATCTGCGGCGTCGCGGCTATCTCTCCTATCGCGATCTCGCGGTCCCGCCCTTTCCCCTGAACAGGGTGGATTACGGCCCGGTCATCCAGTGGAAACAGGCCTTGTTGCGTCGGGCGTTTGCCCAATTCGAGAAGCTGGGGGACGCATCCGCGTTCGATGCATTCTGCCAGGAAGAAGCGGCGTGGCTGGAGGATTACGCGCTGTTCATGGCGCTGAAAGATGCGCACCACGGGCGGCCCTGGCACGAATGGGAGCCCGCACTGCGCGACCGCGAGCCCGCGGCCCTGGTCAAGGCCCGCGATCGCCTGGCTGGCGACATCTGGTTTCATCGCTTCACCCAATGGCTCTTCTTCGACCAGTGGCGGAAACTGAAAACGTACGCCAACCAGCGCCATATTCAGATCATCGGCGACATCCCCATCTATGTGGCCCGAGACAGCGCAGACGCGTGGGCGCACCGCGACCAGTTCCTCTTCGACGAGGAGGGCCGCCCCATCGTTGTGGCGGGCGTGCCTCCCGACTACTTCTCTCCCACAGGGCAGCTTTGGGGCAATCCCATCTACGATTGGGAGAAGATGGCGGCAGATGGCTATCGCTGGTGGGTCGAGCGCTTCCGGGCCAACTTGCGGCTGTATGATATCGTTCGCATCGACCATTTCCGCGGCTTCTACAACTATTGGGTCGTGCCCGGCGACGCGGAGACCGCGGTGCATGGCGAATGGCGGGACGGCCCCCGCCAGCATTTCTTCGATGCGGTCATCGCCGCGCTGGGCGAACTGCCCCTTATCGCCGAGGACCTGGGCGAACCCGACCCGGGCGTCTATGCATTGCGGGATCATTATAACTTTCCAGGCATGAAGGTGCTGCAATTCGCCTGGGCCAGCGACGCCCGCGATCCCTTCTTGCCTCACAACTACGACAAGAATTGCGTGGTCTACACCGGCACCCACGATAACGACACCACCCGCGGATGGTATGAGAAAGCCTCTGAACGCGAGCGGGATTTCGTTCGCCGCTATCTGCGGGTGGATGGGCATGACATCGCCTGGGATTTCATTCGCCTGGCCATGATGTCCACCGCGGTCCTGGCGCTCATCCCCATGCAGGACGCCATGAATTTGGGCAGCGAGGCCCGGATGAACACGCCCGCGGTGGCCGCGGGAAACTGGGCCTGGCGCTATCTTTCCAGCCAGCTAACCAAGGGCATTCAGGCGGGCTTGGCGGAACTGGTGGAGCTTTATGGCCGGGCATACATCCCGCCGGAGGAGCGCAAAACGTCGCAACACGCGAGATAGCCGCGCGCTCGGCGGGGCGCCCTTCCCCGCGCGCCTGTTCACGCTTGACTTTTCACTTCCCTCATCGCGTTCAACAGCCGGTCGGGATAATCCCCCATGATCATATCCACGCCCATGCCGCACAGGCGGCGAGCGGTTTCCTCGTCGTTCACTGTCCACGCGTGCACCCGTTGTCCGCGGGCGTGAGCTCGACGCACCAGGTCCGGGGTGATCAATGTGTGTTCGGGGTGCAGGGCCTGAGGTTGGAGCAGGCGTCGCCACCAGCCAGAGCGCAGATACCAGGGTTCGAAGGCGCCCCAGAGCGCGCCGATGGCGATGCGCGGCTCCAGCTTCTTCACCCGCCACAGGGATCGGGGGTTGAAGGAGGAGATCATCGCCCGGTTGAAGAGATTCATGCGGCGGAAGAGGTCCGCCAACAGGGGGGCGACGCCGTTGAGGTGCAGGGAGTCGTTGATCAATTCGAAGTTGAGGAGCAGCCGGTCGCCCACGGCCTCGACGATCTCCTCGGGGGTGGGCATGCGTTCGCCCGCGTATTCGTTGCCGAACCAGCTCCCCACATCCAACGCCCGCAGATCTGCAAAGGTCCAGTCTTCCACCGCCCCGGTTGCATCCTCCGTCCGGCCTAGCACCCGATCGTGATGGATGATCAACCGCCCATCCTTCGTGATCTGCACATCGAACTCGATGCCGTGCGCGCCCATTTCCGCGGCCAGCTCAAACGCAGCCAAGGTGTTCTCGGGCGCATAGCCCGATGCGCCGCGATGGGCGAAAACGCAGGTTCCTTCAGGCCAGTTCATGGTGCATCGAAAAAGGCGCGACGCACGCCAAGTTGAAAAGTGCGTCGCGCCTGAGCGCTTAGCGTCGTGGTTTGCTGCGACGATCGTGGCCGCCGCGGCGATCGCGGCCGCCGCTACGGCGATCGCGATCACGACCGCCGCTGCGACCGCGGCTGCTGTTTTTGCGATCCCGCTCCCGGGCCTCCGCAGCGGTCCAGCCTTCCAGCACCGCTTGGCGGCTGAGACGGATCTTGCCGTTGGGGTCCACGTCGATGACCATGACCATGAGGTCATCACCCACCTGGACCACATCCTCCACCTTGGGCACGCGGTAATCGGCCAGTTGCGAGATATGGACCATGCCGTCCACGCCCGGCAGAATCTCCACGAACGCGCCGTAGGGCTCCACCCGCACGACTTTGCCCGTGTAGATCTGGCCCGGCTCCACGTCCTTGGTCATCATCTCGATCTCAGATTGGGCTTTTTCGGCGCCAACGCCGCCCGCGATGTAGACGGTGCCGTCCTCGTCAATGTCGATCTTCACATCGTAATCGGTCTGGATGCGGCGGATCATCTTGCCGCCGGGGCCAATGACTTTGCCGATCTTCTCAGGATCGATGTGGATGGTGATGATGCGCGGGGCGTTGGAAGAGAGCTCCTTACGCGGCTCGGGAATGGCCTCCAGCATCTTGCGCAAGATGTAAAGACGTCCCTCCCGGGCTTGTTCCAGCGCATTCTCCAACAGCTCGAAGCTGAGCCCGGTGATCTTGATATCCATCTGCAGGGCGGTGATGCCCTTTTCGGTGCCCGCGACTTTGAAGTCCATATCGCCCAGGTGGTCCTCCATGCCCTGGATGTCGGAGAGAACGACGTAGCGGCCCTCATCTGTGGTGACATCGCCCTCGCTGATGAGACCCATGGCGATGCCCGCCACGGGCGCGGAGATGGGCACGCCCGCGTCCATTAACGACAGGGTGCTGCCACAGACCGAGGCCATGGAGGTGGAGCCGTTGGAGCTCAGCACCTCGGAGACCAGACGCAGGGTGTAGGGGAACTCCTCTTGGGGAGGGATCACAGGCTCCAACGCCCGTTCCGCCAGCGCGCCGTGGCCGATCTCCCGGCGTTTGGGGCCGCGCATGGGCCAGGTCTCGCCGGTGGAGAAGGGCGGGAAGTTATAATGATGGATATAGCGTTTCGTTTCTTCAGGGGAGAGATTGTCCAGGGTTTGGGCTTCACGCGGGGTGCCCAGGGTGGCGATGGTCAGCACCTGAGTTTCGCCGCGGGTGAACAGGCCCGAGCCATGAGTCCTGGGCAGGATATCCACTGCTGCAGAGATAGGCCGAATGGTCTTGGGATCGCGGCCGTCGGGACGAATGCCCTCCTCCAGGATGAGGCGGCGCACCACCTTCTTTTCCACATCCTCGAACGCGGCGTTCAGAGCCTTCTCCTGAGCAGGATACTTCTCTGCGAGCTGCTCCAGCGCCTCGGTCTTCAGCGCGTCCAGGGCCTCGCCGCGGGCGGTCTTATCCAGGCCCGACTTCATGATCTCGGTCATGCGGGCCTCGGTCAAGGCAATCATGTCCTGGACGAGATCTTCGTCGGGAAGAGCCACGGGGAAGGTCATCTTCTCCTTGCCCAGCTCCTCCTGCATTTTCATCTGCAGGTCAATGATGGGTTGCATGGCCTCATGACCGAACTTCATACCCTCTAGGATCACATGCTCGGGCAGTTCGTTGGCCCCGGCTTCCACCATGAGGATGCCCTCTTTCGTGCCCGCGAGACGCAGGTCCAGCAGGCTGTTCTCCATCTCGGGGAAGACGGGGTTGATGACGAATTCGCCGTCGATGTAGCCCACGCGCACCGCGCCTACCGGGCCGCCCCAGGGGATGTCGGAGATCATCAGGGCGGCGGAGGCCGCGTTGATGGAGAGGATGTCCAGAGGGTTCTCCTCGTCCGCGCTCAGTGCGGTGCAGATGATCTGGACATCGTTGCGGAAGCCCTTAGGGAAGAGGGGGCGCAGGGGCCGGTCGGTGAGACGGGCAGTGAGGATCGCTTGAGTACTGGGACGTCCCTCTCGACGGAAAAAGCTGCCGGGAATGCGGCCCGCGGCGTAGAGACGCTCTTCGAAATCCACGCTCAGAGGGAAGAAGTCGA
>DUEQ01000215.1 GCA_011192085.1 Caldilineae bacterium | reverse complement strand
ATCCTGACCTCGCGCCCTTACATCTGGGCGAAACGTAAAACAGACCCTCACTGCGCATCACGTTTTCCTTTTCCCCCTGTGCTATAATCGGAGGTATGCCATCGACCCGACGCAAGACAGCGGGGGATTTGCTCCTTCTGTTCATCCTGCTCATCCCGGCCTGGGCGCCACTGACCCGGCCCGGTCTGCCCCGATGGCTGCCGGGCGCGCTACCCGTGTTCCGCCTTTACGCCCGGGAGCGGGGCGGGGCCTTTGACGCGGGCTGGGCGCTGGATAGCGGCTTCGTCTACGTTGCGGCCCGGGCCTTCCGTTTCTTGGGCTTGGATGGCGTGACCGCGCTGAAGATGAGTCTGGCTCTGGGCATGGCGCTGCTGGGATTCGTCGTGTGGCTGTGGGCCCGGCGGCTGTGGGGCCCGCGCGCGGGCGCGCTAGCCGCGTTGCTGGCCCTCTACACGCCCATCTTCCTCAGCGGACTCTACATCCTGGGCGGCATCGCCCTGCCCTGGTTCATGTTGGGGCTGGCGATGGTGGGTTTGGGAATCCGCTCACGCGGATGGAAGGGATGGGGCGTGGCGCTGGTGGGCGCGGGGCTGGCCGCGCTCAACGCCTCCTTCCTCTTCAAGACGCCCCTGGCGTTCACCCGCATCTCCCTCTACCAACTCATCGAAGCGCCCTGGTTCTGGGGAACGAACTCGGTGAATCTGACGACGGATCCCGCGTGGAGTTTGGGGCTGCCGCTGCTGGCGTTGGGGATGATGGCTCTATGGCTGGGGTGGCAGAGGGAAAATGATCAGTTATCAGTCATCAGTTATCAGTGGGGGGTGGGGGTGGCCTTGCTGGTGGGGGCGTTGGTCGCACCGGGCGACCTGGCATTGGCGCTCATCCTGGCCGCGTCGCTGCCCCTGGCCGTGGCCGCATCGGGCCTGCTGACCCTGACGCCTGCGCTAAAGAGGCCCGCTGTGTGGGCCGCGCTGCTCATCTTACCCGTGCTGGCCGCGGGTCCGGCCCTCTCCCCCGACTTCCAGGCTTACCCCATCCCCGAACGTCCCGCGGGCGTGTTCGGCGCCTCTCATATCCTTCTCATTGACGCAGGCATGGCGGCTCCCCCCGCGCCGGACAGGACCCTGTCCCTGGACGCGGTCTGGCAGGCCACCCAGCCCATTGATTTCGACTACAATATCTTCATACACGTCACCGACGACGCCGGGAATATCGTCACCCAACTGGACGGACAGCCCCTGAACGACCATCCCATGACCGCGTGGCAAACGGGCGAGGTCCTGCCTGCCCACTACGAACTGACCATCCCCTCAGACGCTCCTCCATCCCTGCACGTGCGCCTGGGCCTCTACAACTGGCAGACGGGCGCCCGCCTGCCCCTGGCCTCGGGCGGCGACGCCCTGACCATTGGCAATTAGCCATTAGCCGTTGGCAATTAGCCATTGACCATTATGAAAACCCTTCGTTCCGCCTCCTTTTGGACGGCGCTGCTGCTGACCATCTTCGCCATTGCGCCGCTGCTGCGGCCCGGTTACTTCTGGGCTGCGCATGACGCGCGCCATGACGTTTACTTCATCCTCCAGTACAACATCACCTGGAACGAGGGCGTGCTCTTCCCCCGCTGGTCGCCTGATTGGGCCTTTGGCTACGGCTATCCTTTCTTTAACATCTATGCTCCCGGAGCCACCTTCCTGGGCACGCTCCTCTACCGTACGTTGCATCTCAGCCTGGAGAACGCGGTCAAAGCCACGTTCATCGTGACGCTACTCATCAGCGCTTGGGGCATGTGGTTATTCGTGCGGGACTGGCTGGATGAGCGGGCTGCGTTGGTGGCCGCGGCGGCCTACGTGTATGCCCCCTACCACCTGCTGGATGTGTACGTGCGAGCGGCCATGGCTGAGAACCTGGCCCTGGCCCTGCTGCCCTTGAGTCTGTGGGCGGTGCGACGCGCGGTCTTTCGGCCCGGTCCGCTGACCATCGCCCTGACCGCGTTGACCTACGCGGCCATCCACCTCAGCTCGAACCTGGTGGCGCTGCTATTCACGCCTGTCCTGGGCCTCTACCTCCTCTTTCTGGCCTGTCGCCGCCTTGCTTCCGAAAAACCCCCGCTGTTCTCCTCAGCATCCCTGCGTCCCTTCAGCTTCCCTCGGGGCAAGCTTTGCGTGAGACGCCTCCTCGCGCCCGCGGCGGGCCTGGTCCTGGGCGTGGCCCTGGCCGCATTCTTTATCCTGCCCGCGTTGTTGGAAAGTAAGTTTGTGAACCGCGAGCAGTGGTATGGCGGCTACTATGACTTCCACGACCATTTCGTCTATTTCGCGCAGCTCTTCGACCCCCGGTGGGGCTTCGGCATCAGCACGCCCGGCCCGAATGACCCTCTGAGCTACCAGCTCGGTCTGGCCCTGGTCGTGCTGGCCGCGCTCGCAGGTTGGGTGTGGTGGAAGCGTCCGGGCGGGAAGCGGGCGGAGATCGGGTTCTGGCTGGTTATTCTGCTGGGCAGCATGTGGCTGACGACCGGGGCATCGACCCTGGCCTGGGACCATATCCCCGGTGTGGCCATGGCCCAATTCCCCTGGCGCTATCTCTCCCTGACCGCCCTGGCCCTGGCCATCCTGGCCCCCGTGGTGCTGATGTCAGAGGTCGGGGGTCAGAGGTCGGAGGTGGAAGGGGAGGGCGACCAGGCGACTAAACGACCAGGCGATTACCTGATGCCTCTCCTCCTGGCCGGACTCATCATCCTGGCAAGCTCGCCCTATCTACGGGTGGAGATCACCGATCCGCCGCCCGGCGGCGCGACCCTGGCCGGGCTCATGGAGTTCGAGCGCAGTTCGGACGAGATGACGGGCATGACCAGCACCGCACAGGAGATCGCGACCTGGTCGCCCCTGGCCGATCTGCACATGGCTGGGATTCCCGTCACCACCCAGGTGGATTATGGCCTGGTGCATGCGAATCCCAATCTGGCCGTCGACGCCCGCTCCCATCGCGTGACCGAAGAAACGGTTTGGGTTCATGCTGATGTTCCGGGCCAGCGCGTGCCTTTCCTGCGCCAATGGTATCCCGGCTGGACCGCAACCATCCTGAATCCAGACACGGGGGAGGTCCTCGACCGCTTCCCATTGACGCCCGAGGATGCCCGTCCACCCTATGGCCTGCTCTCCGTGCCTGTGCCTGAAGGCGACTTCCTGCTCCGCATCGCCTTCGAAGATACGCCCGTGCGCAAGGCGGGCAATGCCATCTCTATCGTAGCGCTTATGGTCATCTTGGGATTGATTCTTGGGGGCGGGCGGTCTGCTGTACGAAAGGGGCGCAGGTGGAACCTGTCCGCAGAATGAACCAAGGCGTTTCCGCGATGAGGACCTATTTGCGTCCTTTGCGTCTTTGCGTGAGATACAATGGACCAATCTTATCTGATTCCTTCCATGCGCCAGTCGAGGGTCGGGGTTTGGAGCTGGAAGGCGATGGGAGCTTGCATATCCGGCAGGGGAATATCGGCGGGCGCGTTGGGGGCCAGGCTGACGGTTTGGGTGAGGATTTGACCCTCCGCATCGGTGATGATGAGCCGCCCTGTGGCGGGTAGCGTGGTGACCACCCGCAGATGCAGACCCTCCTCCTCCCGCGCAAGATACGCCGCGCCCACGGCGTCCGCTTGGCTGACCCCGCCCAGACCCACGACCGGATACCACACCTCTTCCCACGCATAGCGATCGCCTGGCTGCAAGGTCAAGCGTCCGTCGTAGGTCGGGGTGACGCCGCCCTGCATCTCGACATAAGCGCTGTTGTCGTCAGTGTAGTTCTCAGGCCCGATGGGTTGCGACCATCCGAAACCGAATCCCTTGAGGCCGGGCGTCATGCTGCGGGGGAAGATACGCACAACGCCCTCATCTGACGCGAGATCGACCACCGCGGCCCAGTTGGCCTGCGCTCCCGGATGGGCGAAGAAGCCCTGCCATTGGGTCCAGTTTCCCAGGCGACTCAGATCCCGGCCCTGGTAGATGGGCCAATCGAAGACGCCGCCGGGCAGGGGCAGCGTCGGGTCGCCCGTAGAGTGGACCACCGCCTGCTGCATGGGATAGACGAAGCGCAGTTCCGGCCCCACCCTGTTGCTCGGGCCGGGCGCGAGCATGGCGTTCAGCCAGAAGCTGACGGGGATGGGCCTGTCGCCCAGGTTTTCCAGCTCGAAATGGAGCTGGAGCGCGGCGGAATCGGGCTCCAGCGTCAGGGTGACGCTGAGGTGCGCGCTCTCCTGGTGGTTGTCGAACAGGGTGACGCCTTGCTCTCGCTCGCCGGGCAGGGTGATGTGACCCCAGGGCTCGCCCCAGGCGTAGCCATGTTCGGGCACGGGCAGCCCCCACTCCATGCCGCCCGCGGCTAACCAGCCCGTCCCGGCCTCCTCGGGCCCCCAGGGCGAGGGCTTGATCACGGGATTCTGGTAGAACTCGTTGCTGCCCGTGGGTTTGAAGATGAATTGGTAAATGCGTCCGCCCAGCTCGGGCATGACGTTCACCCGCACCCAGCGATTCTCCAGATTGACGAGCTGATATGTTTGGGGGAGGGGCTGCGGATAGGCGCTCTGATAGGCGTTGCGGTCGAAGCGATTGTAGGTCCAACCGGTGGTTTCGTCCCATGCCGGGGTGAGAAAGTCCCGCCAGGGGTAGGTGGGGATGGTGATCTCGCTGTCGTAAAGGCGGACGACGTCGCCCGGCGTAGGCGTGGGCGGCGGCGCGGGGATGTCTGTGGCTGTGGGCAGGTCCAGGCCCGCGGGCGGCTGCACCAGTTGCGCTGCAATCCATGTCTGACCCTCATCTCCCACATCCACCTGAAACCACGCTCCCGAGGGATCGAGGGCTGTTAGCGCCACGTCCTGGCCCGCGGGAATGATCCCCACCACGGGGTAGATGGCGCCTGGCCCTGCGCGCAAGTTGGCGTCCCGAATGACGCGGCCCAGGGGTGGGGGCGTGGGCGGCGGCGCGGGGGTGTCCGTGGGAGCGGCTGTGGGAGCGGGGGTGACGGTGGGCGTCGGCGTGGGAATAGGCGTGGGGCTGTGTGTGGGCAATGGGCTTGGGGATGACGTGGGGGTAGGGGAGGGAGGCGGCGTGGGCGTGATGATGGAGGCGCTGGCCAGGGAGGGCGCGGGCGGAGGCATCGTGGGCGTGGGATTCGCGCGTCCTTCGCAGGCAGATAGCAGTAGAAGGGCAAGTGGCAACAGGACGGCAAGTCGTTTCATGGGGGACAGGGGAACGAGGACAAGGTAATCAGCAGTTCAGTGTTCAGTATTCAGTGAAGATGTCGCTTCCATGAGGGCGTCATACCGCACGTCCAGATTTTCCCACCGAAAGTGGTCGGCGATCCAGGCCAGATCCCTTGCCCGTACAGCCTCGGGATGTGTGACCGCCCAACGCAGTTTCGCCAGGAAATCACCGAAATCGGTGTAGAGATGGCTCGCGTGCAGGTCAGACGGGAGGAGTTCGGGATAACTGAGGCGATTGGGCAGCAAGGGATACGCACCGCAGTAGATGGCCTCCAGCACGCTGACGCCGAAGAATTCGTGGATGGCCGTGCTCACAACCAGATCGGCTTGCCAAAGCAGGCGGGCGTAATCGGCCCGGCTTTCGGCGAAGCCGAAATGGCGGATGCGATGGGCCAGCCGCTCGCGGGCCTCCGCGAATTCGTCTGGTTTCTGGCGAAAATTCTCACCTGCGACGATAAGCTGAAAGGGCAGATCTTCCTCGGCCAGAACGTAGAGCGCGCGGAAGAACTCGCCCGGATTCTTGTCATACTCCCAGCGCTGGTTCCAGAGGATGCGCAGGGGGCCGGGCTCGCGGCTCGGGGGCCTGAACGCGTCGAAGCAGCTCAGGTCGAGGCCCACGGGCAGGACGTCGCTTTTGGCCCGCAGTTGGGGGATGATCTCCAGATGATTGTAGTCGGGAAAGTGTTTGAGCAAGCGGGGGAGCTCGTCGAAGAACGCGTCGCGGTGATAGGCGCTGTTGAAGTGGATGCGGTCGGCCGCGACCATGCTCAGCGCGTTGATCATCCCATAAGTGAGGTCGCGCTTCTCGCCCGGCCGCGGGGGATAGGTGAGCTGGTTTTCGTGCATGTAGAGGTGGATGGGGACGCGATCGAGCCAGGGACGGGCCAGAGCAATGAGCGCGGGCAGGTTGACCATGTCGGTGACCAGGAGCGCGTCGGGCGGACCAGCTTCGCGGGCCAGGGCGTCGATGCGAGGAGCCAGCTCCAGCGCGCCACCCTGCATCCGCCATTTCCAAAAGCGCCCGGCCATGGTGACAAGATGCACTTCGTGGCGGCTATGCCGCGCGTAGCCCTCGGCCCAGGCCTGGTGCGAACCGGTGTGGTACGGGGAGATGAGGTAGATGCGCATTGGCGTGTCGCCCCCTTCGCTATCTCGCCCCTTCGCCCATTCGCAGAGACGCTAAGATCGCCCGATCCCTCTTCGCCATGGGAAAGGCCTCCGCCTCATCCACAGTCACCCAGCGCCAGTCGTCCATGCCGATGGTTTGGGGTTCGCCCGAGAGGTGGCGGGCGTGGAAGGCATGCAGGGTGATGCGAAAATGGCTGAACGCATGCTTCACTTCGGTGAGCTTCTGCCCCACGTCCACCTCAATCCGCAACGCCTCCCGAAGTTCTCTCGCCAGGGTTTGAGGCAGGCTCTCGCCCGGATCCTGCTTCCCGCCCGGAAATTCCCACAATCCGCCCAGCATGCCTTGCGCCGGACGCTGGGCGATGAGAAAGCGGTCGGGGTCGGTGCGATGCCAGATCACGCCCGCGGCCACATGGTAGTGGGGGATGCGCTTGCGGGGCGTGCGCACGGGCCGTTGGTCCTGCGTCCCCCGAGTGTAGGCCAGACAGAAATCTCGCACCGGGCAGGAGGGGCAGTCGGGCTGGCGGGGACGACAGACCAGGGAGCCCAGCTCCATGAAGGCCTGGTTGAAGCGTCCCGGCTGGTCGCGGTCCACCAGAGCCGCGGCCCGATCCCATAGATGGCGTTCCGTTTCAGCCCGGTCGATGGACTCTGCGATGTCGTCCAGGCGGGCCAGCACCCGCTTCACATTCCCATCGAGGATGGGCGCGGGGAGCCCAAAGGCGATGGAGCGAATGGCTCCCGCGGTGTATCGCCCGATGCCGGGCAGCGCCAGCAGCGCCTTCTCATCTGCGGGGATGGCGCCGCCATGTTTTTCGACGATAATCTGCGCCGCCTGATGCAGATGCCGCGCCCGGCGGTAATATCCCAGTCCCTCCCACAACTTCAACACTTCCTCCAGCGGCGCAGCGGCCAGCGCCTCCACTGTGGGAAACCGGGCCATGAATCGTTCGAAATAAGGCAGCGCCGTGGCGACCTGAGTCTGTTGCAGCATGACCTCGCTGACCCAAACCCGGTAGGGCGTGGGTTCCTCGCGCCAGGGCATGGCCCGGGCGTGCTGCCGAAACCAGTGTAAAAGTGCACGGCGAAAAGCCTGGATATCCCCATCGGCGGCCTGGATCACGTTGCTGGCGTCCACAGAAGGCATTAGGGTGTTGGAAGCGCGCCGCAGCGGCCCACGAGCAATGGTGCGGCCAGCAGGATCAGGATGAGGATGAATAGCCAGAGGGGCATGCCCAGGATGACGGGCATCTGTGGCTTGGGCTTTTCTGGTTTGGGCGCGGGCAGGGGCGTCTGGCAGCGCCAGCAGACTTTTTTGTCGTCGGGGTTCCAGGTGCCACAGTTGGGACAGTCCATGGGGGTGTTCAGTAATCAGTGATCAGTGATCAGTAGGCTGGCGGACCGGCTCATTTTTCCCCCTCTAACTTTTCCCTTTCTGCCGGAGGCGGGCGGCCAGGGCGGGGGGCACCCGTCCTCCCTGCGTCAGGGTTTCCAAAATCGATTCGGGGGAAATGGGTTCGAGCTCAGGTTCGTTCGGAGGTGACGAGGGCGCGGTCTGTATGCTAGCCGCGGGGGCTCCACTTTCGACCAGGCGCAGGAAGAGGGCTTCGGGCCCGGCGTAAGGCTCGGCGTGCTCGATGGGCGCAGCCGCGGGCGGATAAAAACAGGGTTGCTGGGGGAAGGGCGACGTCTGCAGGGGCGTCAGGGTCAGCAGGGCCTCGGCCAGCGCCCGGGCGAAGGTTGCTGCATGGGACAGCAGGGGGTTGGCGTCTTTGGCCGGGGGCTTCCACTCCGGTTGGAAGGGGCTGATGAGAAGGATTCGCTCCTCGTCCAGGGCGCGGCGCAGGCCTGAGGGGGGCGCATACGTGGCCAGACCCTGGGGAATGACCAGGACGAAGGGGATGGACGCGTCGAGAAAAGCCTTGACCAGGCGGGCGTGGAGGCCCGGTTGGGCCATGAACAACGCCAACGCGCCCTCCTCGGTCAGCTCGGCCAGGGTGTCCAAAACCCACGCCTCTCCCGCCTCATCGGCTGGCGCATCATCGGCGGGCAGGATCAGGGGGAGCTCCAGCAAAGTGGTTTCGCCTCGCAGAAAAAGCAGCAGGGGGCGTTGCTCCGTGGGGAGATGGCGGCTCAGGGAGGGTGGATAACCAGGTTCATTGATGCGCAGGGCGTGCACGCCCCCGCGTCGTTCCACATCCCAGCGCGTTCGCAAGCCGTCCCACCGCGCCATTCGCTCCCGCAATCCCGCGAGCGCCTCATCGCCCAGGTTCAACTGCCGGGCGAACGTCTCGGGCCCGGCCTGCCAAAACAGAGAGAGGGCCGCGCTTTGGGCGTTCTGCAGGATGAGTGCTTTCGCCTGACCGCGGCTCAGCCCCGATTCGAATAGCAACCAGCGCCAGAGATCGGTTTCGAGATAGGGATTCAGGGCGTTATAGGAAGAGGGCATGGCGCAAGTATAGCAAGTCTCCCGTCCGGTGTCCAACCATTGGCAATTGCCAATTGAAACGCT
>DUEQ01000214.1 GCA_011192085.1 Caldilineae bacterium | reverse complement strand
GTTGGCCAAGATGGAGGACGTAAAAGAAATGGCCAGAATGAGGAAGACCGCGGCCAGAATCTTGGACCGCGGATCAAGCCGATGGATGACGGAGCCCGTGGGGATGTATTGGCCAATGGTGACGTTGCGCAGCAGTTCGAAATCTTCCATCAGAGCAGTCCTCCAAGCAGGGACGCAGCCTCGTCAACCGTGTAGATGCGGGTGGTTTCTGGGGGGAGAAGGCCTTTCTCGGCCAACGCCTGCATGACCAGGGTGACAACCGGGGCGTTGAGTCCTTCGCTTTGCAGCGCCTCGACTTGAGAAAAGATATCCGCGGGCGAGCCATCCATGATGATGCTGCCGCGAGCCGCCACATAGAGCCGGTCGGCGAGCTCGGCAAGATTCTCCATATTGTGGGAGACCATGACCAGGGTGGCGCCCTTCGCCCGCCAGGAGAGGATCTTCGCCAACAATTGCTCCCGACCATGGGGGTCCAGCCCTGCGGTGGGCTCATCCAACACCAGGACTTCAGGTTTGAGGGCCAGGATGCCTGCCAGGGCCACCCGGCGCATCTCTCCGCCGCTGAGACTGAAGGTCATCCGGTCCTTGAACGCCTCAAAATCCAGCCCCATGGCTTCCATGGCCTCCCGCACCCGCTCGCGCACCTCTTCTCGGGAAAGGCCCAGGTTGCGAGGCCCAAACGCCACATCATCTCCCACATAGCGTTCGAAGAGCTGAATCTCGGGCTGCTGAAAGGCCATGCCCACCCGTCGCCGAATCTCCCGCACATCCACGCCCTTGTCTCGGGTGTCCTGACCAAACACCGTGACCCGGCCCTCGTGGGGGCGCAGGAGCGCGTTGGCGTGTTGGATGATGGTGGATTTGCCGCTGCCAGTATGGCCTATGATCCCCAGGATCTCCCCTCGCTGGACATGCATGGTCACCCCTTCGATGGCTTTCACCTCCAGGGGGGTGCCCCGCATGTAATAACGCCCCACCCGATCATACTGGATCACCTTCTCCCCGGCCGGGGGCGGGTGGCCGTTGGGGCTGAACAGGGGAGGCGCGGCCGCGCGCGCGTGGCGTTGCATGGCCCGAACGAACTCCTCCACCGTGAGGAGATCGCCGGGGAAGTGGGGATGGAGCTGGTTCAGGGCCAGGGCCAATCGGGTAATGGGCGGCGCATCCATATGGAGCTCTCGCAATCTGTCTACCTGGCGGAAGACCTCGCGCGGGGTTCCTTGAAGCTGAATGCGCCCCTCAGCCATCACGATGAGCCGATCGGCGTCCACCGCCTCTTCCATGAAGTGGGTGATGGCCACGACGGTCACCCCCTCCTTTCTGTTGAGCCGATGTGCGATATCCAGGATGTCCTGCCGACCGATGGGGTCCAGCATGGCGGTGGATTCGTCCAGTACCAAGACTTTGGGCCGCATGGCCAGCATGCCCGCGATGGCCACCCGCTGTTTCTGCCCTCCCGAAAGCCGATGGGGCGGGCGGTAGCGGTAAGCGCTCATCTTCACCTGCTCCAAAGCCCGATCCACCCGACGCACGATCTCACCGTGGGGCAGGCCCATGTTCTCCGGGCCAAAGGCGACATCCTCTTCTACAACGGTGGCCACGATCTGATTATCGGGGGACTGGAAGACCATGCCCACGGTAACCCGCACATCGCGCACCCGGTCGGGGTCCCTGGTGTTCCATCCATTCACCCACACGTCCCCTTGGGTGGGCAGCAAAAGGGCGTTAAGGTGCTTGGCCAGGGTGGATTTGCCCGAGCCGTTGTGTCCAAGGATGACTACGTATTCGCCGGGCTGAATGGCCAGGTCCACGCCTCTCAGGGCCTGGATCGGCGCATCGCCCTCCCGTTCATACTGAAAATGGACGTTTTCCAGTCGAATGATGGGCCCGCTCACGGCGTCAACTCGAAGGGAGTGGGGGTTCGAAGCGACCGTCGATGGCCAGCCAGCCGCCATCGACGAACAGGATGGTTCCGGTGACATAGGAGCTGGCGTCAGAGGCCAGGTAAACGACCGCGCCCGCCATCTCGTGGGGCTGGGCCCAGCGTCCGAACGCATTGCGTTGGGCGTAGGCGTCGTACCATTCGGGATGCTGTTTGATCTGCTCCGTAAGGGGGGTTTCCACCACGCCCGGGCCGATAAGGTTGACGCGCACGCCCTTGGGAGCGAGTTCCGCGGCCAGGGCCCGCATCATCTGCACCACGCCCGCTTTGGTGGCGGCATAGACCCCCTGTCCCGGCTCCACCACCTGGGAGCGAATGCTGGAGAAGACAATGATGCTGCCCCGACCCCGCTCCGCCATGCCTCGGGCCACGGCCTGCACCACCTGAAACGCGCCCTTCAAGTTCAGATGAATGACCCTATCGAATTCCTCCGGAGTGTAGTCGAGCAAGGGCTTGCGCACGTTGATGCTGGGTGTGGAGACCAGAATATCTACCGCGCCGATGCCTTCCAAACCCTGGGCAATGCTCTCGGGATCGGTGATATCCATGAAAAGGGTTTCCGCCTCGCCATCATGCGTGCGAATGGCGGCGGCTGTCTCCTCCGCTCCGGCGAGATTGATATCCGCGCAATACACCCGGGCGCCGTGAGCGGCCAGGCCCAGGGCCGACGCCTGGCCAATGCCGCTCCCCGCGCCCACAACCAGGGCAGAACGTCCGGTAAGATCGAAAAGAGAACGATAATCGAACATAAAACATGCTCCTGAGGGAATCCCTTTGTCCGACCTATGGCCGGGCCCAACAAGGGAACGAAGAAATGGGCGACGAAGATGTTAGGTTATACCCCAAAAAGTTCGGACCAGTATGCCACTGGTCGCCCCAGGAAGTCAAATAGCCCTTTGAGGGGGTGCGTTTCAAAATGGTGCGCGTTCTCACATTCCTGGCCGACTCACAGTCGGTCTCCTCAGGCCTGCGGCCAACGGATGGACTCCGCCTCCCCGCGCGAAGCGCCTGAAGAGCCCGGGTTCACTCGACTCCCTCTCAAAACTCGGGCCAACCGATATTCACCCCCGAGGGAACCGCCAATTCATCGAAGGCTTGAAAGGCCTTCTCCGTCACGCCCACGCCCACCACCACATTCCGACCCAGCTTCGCGCCCTCGGGGATGCGACTGCGTTGGCCTACCAGGGTGATGCCCGTGTTGAGGACATCGGGCATGACGGGATTGGGCTGATTGTTTTCCCCCACGCCCACCTGCGCCCGCGCGCCTACGACCACATCCTCGTCCAGGATGGCCCGATTCACCACCGCGCCCGCTTCCACTATCGTATCGTGCATGATGATGCTATCACTTACCACTGCGCCCGCCTTAATCACGACGCCTGGACCTATGATGGAACGGATCACCTGGCCTTCAATGCGGGCGCCGTCGCTGAGAAGGTTGTTCCGCACCTGGGCCTCCTCGCTAAACCACACGGGTGGGTACTGCTCCGACCGGGTGTGGATGGTCCAACGATGATCGTTGAGCTCCAGCGCGGGAATGTCCGCCAGCAGGGCCATATTCGCCTCGTAGAATGGAGGGACTGCGCCCACGTTGGCCCAATAGCCTTCGAACTCGTATGCGTACACCCGCCTGCTTTTCACCATCGCGGGGATGACTTCACGACCGAGATCATGCGCCCCCGCGCCTTGATGGCGTAGCCAATCCACCAACAGGGCTGCGTCGAAGACGTAAATGCCCATGCTGGCCAGGGTCGCCCGGGTGCGCCGCGGTTTTTCCTCGAAGCGGATGATGCGGTTGTCCACATCCGCGGTGATCATGCCGAAGCGGGAGGTCTGATGGGGGCTGACCGGGCGCACGGCAATGGTCACATCGGCCCGGCGGGAGCGATGGAACTCCAGCAGGGGTTGGTAATTCATCTTGTAGACGTGGTTGCCCGACAACACCAGCACCAGATCTGCCCCGCTCTCCTCGATCACGTCCAGGTTGAAACGCAGTGCGTCCGCGGAGCCCTTCTCCCACAGCCCCTCGCCCGGCCGCGTCTGATAGGGTTGCAGCAGGCGCACGCCCCCCGTGGCCCGGTCCAGGTCCCACGGCTTGCCCGAGCGGATGTGCTCGTTCAGGGAACGGGGCATGTACTGCGTTAGCACGGCCACATTGTAGATGTCGGAGTTGACGCAGTTGGAGAGGGGGAAGTCGATGACGCGATATTTTCCGGCAAAGGGGACGGCGGAGGCGGGGCGGCGGGCAGTGAGCACAGCCATGCCCGGTCCCGCGCCTCCGGCCAGAATCATGGCAATGACTTGGTTCGGCATGAGGAATATGTCCTTTAGAAAGCAGGCTACACGGGCAACAGCCCGCCGATACCGATGAAAGTCTCACGCAAAGACGCTAAGATCGCGGGTTCTTTAGTCGCTTTTTCCCTTTGCGCCTTGGCGATCTTGCGTGAGATCGTTGGTTTCAAAATCAGGCATTTCCACGCCGCCGGGGTGAACCGAGGCGCCCGAGGGGATGGCGTCGAGCTCATGGAAATCATCCACATCCACCCCTGCATCGATGAGCACATTGCGGCCAATGGTGACGTTTTCGGGAATGTACGCGCCCTTGCCCACCACGGTGACGCCGGTGTTGAGTTTATCGGGCATCTCGACGTTGGGCGTGGAGAGGTCCTCGCCCGAGCCCAAACGCACGCCCGCGCTCACCACAACGTTCTTGTCCACGACCACCTTGTCGAGGACCGCGCCGGGGCCGATGTAGGTGTCGTTCATGACCACGGATTCGCGCACCACAGCGCCGGGGGAGATGAAAACGCCCGGTGAGAGCACAGAGCGATAGACTTCGCCCTGGATCACGCAGCCGTTGCTGATCAATGAGCGGGCGCTGCGGCCCAACACGCTGGTCTTGACGGGCGGGCGCTCCTGACTGCGGGTGCGAATCTGCCAGCTCGCGTCCCACAGGTCCAGAGGATGGTCGGGATCACAAAGCTCCATGGAGGTGCTCCAATACGCGTCGATGGTCCCCACATCCACCCAATAGCCCTCGAAGGGAAACGCGTAGACCTTGTCTTGGCCGATCATGTGGGGAATCACGTGCTTACCGAAATCGAGGTCGGGGTATTGGGGATAGAGCTCGCGCAGCCGGGCCTCCAGCACGTCGGTGTTGAAGAGATAGATGCCCATGCTGGCCAAGGAGCCCCGATCCTCCTTGGGCTTCTCATAGAAAGCGGTGATGCGCCCATTTCGGTTCGTGGTCATGATGCCGAAACGATGGGCTTCCTCCTTGGGGACATTCATGACCGCGATGGTCGCGTCCGCGCCCTTCTCCTGATGGAACCGGATCATCTCCCGATAGTCCATCTTGTAGATGTGATCTCCAGACAGAATCAACGTCCCGTCCGCGTCCCGAGTCAGCACGAAATCGAGGTTCTGGAATACTGCGTCCGCGGTGCCCGCGTACCAGCTTCGCCCCTCCCGGGCCTGATAGGGCTGCAACAGACGAATGCCGCCGTGGATGCGGTCCAGGTCCCACGGTTTGCCGATGCCGATATGCTCGTTAAGGGAGTGGGGGCGATACTGGGTCAGCACAGCGACATCGTAGATTTCAGAATTGACGCAGTTGGAGATGGTGAAGTCGATGATGCGGTATTTACCAGCAAAAGGGACCGAGGGTTTGGCCCGGTGTGCGGAAAGCACCGTCAGCCGAGACCCTTCGCCGCCTGCCAGGATGAGGGCCACCACGCGCATGGGAAGCCTCCGTAGAGTGATGAATGCGGCGTGATTCAAGATGAGGCCAGCAAGTGGCTGTGGTTTGGAAATGAACCGCGCCTCAAGGCGAAAATCTTTCAATAAGAGTAACAAAGATGAGGCCGTTGGGCAAACACTCACCCCTCGATTTCGATGCGCGGGAAATCCTTGATGGAAGCCCAATCAGCCCTACCCAACCGCTCGCCATAGCTCTCACACACCCATCGCAAACGGGCCACATCCACCTCTTGACAGCGGTCGGGCAGGCGGTCGAATTTGGCCGCAGCTCGCTTTAGCACCTTCAGCGCGCCGGGCCGGTTGCCCTGCTGGATGTGATAGAACGCCACGCCCAACTGGAGAATGCCCTGATAAAGGAAGCGACATGGGCCAGGCTCCTCCCGCCAGGCGTCCTCCAACACCTCATGACATTCGAAGAACGCGCCGCGGTTGAATAGCGCCACGCCCTCGCGTACGCGCGGGGGCGGGGCTTGAAAACAGCAAGGAAAGGCGGTCGATGGGGCGGAATCGGGCATAAAAATATCGTAACCAGTCCAGGTGTATGCTATAATGCCATGCTGAATAGCGCACTTTTCGCCAACTTACCGCGGCAATAACGATTGAAACGCGTTCATTCGTGGCTGGCGCGGACAGCATACGTCAACCTTCATCAAAACACAAACCCAAAAATCAAGGAGGAATCTTTCAAATGTCCAAAAAATGGGTCTATTTATTCGAAGAGGTCGGAGAGGCCGAGAAGTATGCCGGCGATTGGGAAGGTGTGCGAGCATTGCTAGGCGGCAAAGGCGCCAACCTGGCGGAGATGACGCGTATCGGCGTGCCCGTGCCGCCAGGTTTCACGGTCACCACCGAAGCCTGTATTGCTTATCTGGAAGAGGGCGGTGCGTTCCCCGCAGGGATGTGGGAGCAAGAGCTGGACGCCTTGCATGTCATCGAGGAGCAGACGGGCAAGAAATTCGGCGATCCCGCCAATCCTCTGCTGGTTTCCTGCCGCTCGGGCGCCAAGTTCTCCATGCCCGGCATGATGGACACCGTCCTCAACATCGGTCTCACCGACGAGACCGCGAAGGGTATGGTGGCCCTGACCGAGGATGAGCGGTTCGTCTACGATTCCTATCGCCGCTTAGTGCAGATGTTTGGCAGTGTCGTATTGGGTATCGATGATGACGCGTTTGAGGATGTGTTGGATG
>DUEQ01000213.1 GCA_011192085.1 Caldilineae bacterium | reverse complement strand
GGGTGTGGGCGAGGGCGTGGGCGTGGGGGTGAGGGTGGGCGTGGGAGTGAGGGTGGGCGTGGGCGAGGGGGTTAGCGCCAGGACCCAACGTTGCTCATCCCACCGCCACCACAAGAACACCAGTCCCGCCAGCACGACCACAAGGGCGATATCGGCCCAGGGGATGCGAAAACGAAACCGCGGGCGCGGCGCATCGAACCGATAGCCGCACATGAAGCACGCATCGGACTTATGACTGACGTGGGTCCCGCAGTTGGGGCAGATTTTGTGGGGCATGGGAGCGGATTGTATCCCAGAAGAAAAGGATGACCAAAATCAGCAGGGTCAGGGCGGAGATGAGCGCGGCCGCGGTGCGCAGAGGCGTGTTCGTAAAACGGATGCGGACGATGTGCTCGCCGGCGGGGACCTGCACCTGGATCAAGGCGTTGGGATCGGTCGGCTCATAGAAGGCGGCGGCGGGTTCGCCATCGATCCACGCCCGCCAGCCCGGATACCAGTAGGTGTAGAAGCGCACCGTCACGGGCGTTCGCCCTCGCACCCGCACGACGTCCTCCCCCCCGCCATGTTCGACCGCCTCCACCTCGCCCTCTCCCGTCGCGATCTCGGCCAGGGGCAGGGGCTCTCCCTTGATGTAGGCTTCGATTTTGGGGGAGGTGGCGGGTTTGCCCGCGGATGCGAACGCGGTGCTGCCGCGCATGTCTGGATAATCCAGCTCGAAAAAGATGTCGGCGGCGGGGCTCACATCCCGCTCGCTCACATCGGTGTGTTGAGGTTTGGCGTTGGTCCAGGCGCTGAGGAGGATAGCCGCAGCCAGGACCAGCAACAGGGGCTGCACGCGTCCTTCTGACGGGGACAGGAGCGCAGCCACAACGCCTGAGGCCGTCAGACTGAGGAACAGGGTGGCCGGGGCCAGGAATCGGAAGGGAAATTGCACCAGTTTGATCATGGGCATGGCGTCCCAGAAGACCTGGCTGACGGCCAGGGTGGCGAAGAGCGCGATCGCGGCCATGAACAGCAGACCCGCCAGCATCGCCCGCTTTCCCTCCTCCGCCCTCTGGCCTCTGTCCTCCCTCCTCCGAAAAGCCAGGGGCAGCGCGACGACGCCCAATATCGCCAGCCACAGGCCGATGGAGAGATTCATGCCATCATTCGGGCCGGGCAAGGCGAAGCCATAACCCCATTGGAAATCGAACCACTGGAAGAGATAGAGGAATTGCTGAGGATAATTGTAACTCTCCGCGGGGAGCCACTGGTCCAGCACGATGTACCTCGTCTCACCCAGGACGGGGAGCAGGAAAATGGCGGCCAGCATGCCGCCCAGCGCGCCCGCGGCCAGGGTGGAGACCGTCGCCCGCACCGGGGGCCTGCCTTCCCGTCGCCATGCCAGCGCCAGCCAGTAGAGGATGAGCAGGGCCAGGAGGGGCGGCAGGAGCATGATGGTGACGCTGTGGGTGAGGAGCAACGCGCCCAGGCTGAGCGCGGCTAGGGCCACGCGGCGGGCGCTGGGCTGGGTCAGCACATCCCAAAACGTGAGCACGACCCAGGGGTAGATGGCCAGAGCCACGAATTCGGCGAATGCGCCCCGCACGTAGATGTTCACGAGATGATAGGGTGCAAACATGTAGAGCAGCCCGGCGATGAAACCGGACCCGACGCCCCACAGCCGCTTGCCCAACTGATACATGCTCACCCCGGCCAGGATGGTCGCCAGCACCCACACGATTTTGATCGCGCCCAGGATGCCCGCGCCCAGGAGGTTGAAGACCTCGGCGATGAGGAAGGCCAGGGGCGCGTAGAAGGTGAAAAGGGGATAGCCGTAGCCCTGGGCGTGGTCGGGCGCCCAGCGGGGCCAGAGGAATCCGCTCTCGACGCCCTGGTGCAGCTCGCTGAGCCAGATGAGGCTATGCCGGGCGTCGTGCGCGCGCAGAAAGTAGCCTGGCGCCAGCAAGGGCGCCCAGGCGAACGCGCTCAGGAGGATGAGGAGTGCGAGGGGAGAGGAGATGAGGGCGCGAAGAGGGCGCATGGGCGTGTCAGCGGTCAGCGTGGTCGTCGCGGGGAGATGGGCTATCCGCTGCGGCGGACCCCTCCGGCTCCTCTTCCGAGGCGACGATGATCGCTCCCGCCTTCTCCTCTTCCAGGGCGGTATAGCCGTAGATTTCAGACAACAGGCCCGTCATGAGGCGGGCGATAAACCGGACCGCGGAGATGGTGCGGGCGTAGGGCATGCGCCATGGTCCGATAACGCCCACAACCCCGGCCGCGTGTTGGGGGCTGCCATAGCGCGAGAGGACGAGGCTGACGTTGGGGAGGCGGGCGTAAGGGCCTTCGCCGCCAATGATGACCTGCACACCGGGCAGATTGCGAGCTTCGGTCAGGAAGGGCTCCAGCAGGACGGGATTCTCGAACACTTCGATAATCTGCTGGGCCGCGGTCTGTTCCGAAAATTCGGGTGCGCGCAGCATGTAGATCAAGCCTTCATGCACCACCTCATCCAACCGCCTGTCCTCATGATATAGGATCTCGTCCACCAGGTGCAGTACGCGGCGGGCCAGGGGCTCCAGATCCACATCCATGCGCTGAATCTGCGTCCAATCCCGGTCGGGCAGCAGTTCATTCAGCTGGTTGCTGATCATGGTCAGCTCGGCCTGGGTGCGTTGTTCGTCCAGGGTGAGGATCTGCTGGCGGACAGCGCCTCCTTGCAGCACCAACACCAGGAGCACGGTGTGGGGTTGTAGGCTGATGAGCTCCAGATGCTTGAATCGGGCGTGTTCGGCTCGCGGCGCGGTGGTGATGGCCGCGCTGCGCGCGGTGCGGGCGAGGACGCTGGCCGAAAGCTGCACCCATTGGTCCATCTCCCCCTGCACCTGGAAGAACTGATGCTGGATGGTGCGGCGCAGGGTGGAGGGGAGCCGGGTTTCGGGCAGGAGGTGCTGGACGAAGTAGCGATAGCCTTTGTGGGTGGGCGCGCGCCCGGCCGAGGTGTGGGGTTGGACCAGATAGCCCAGCTCCTCCAGGCGCTTCATCTCGTTCCGCACTGTGGCCGGGGAGAAGCCGAGCTGGTAGGCTTCCACCAGGCGTTTGGAGCCTACCGGCTCGGCGGTGGCCACGAATTCGCGAATGACCAGCTCCAGGATGGTTTCCTGACGGGGCGTGAGCTTGTTTTCACTGCTTGATTTGCGTCGTTTGGGCACTGGAGGTTGGGAATTGGAGGCTGGAGACTGGAGATTGGGGCGGGGAGGGGGATTCTTTTATTCAGCGAAGGTTGTAGAAGGCGTTCATGCCGGGATACGCGGCGCTCTCTTCCAGCTCCTCTTCGATGCGCAGAAGCTGGTTGTATTTCGCCACCCGGTCGGAGCGGGCGGGCGCGCCCGTCTTGATTTGGCCTGCGTTCAGGGCCACGGCCAGGTCCGCGATGGTTGTGTCCTCGGTCTCGCCCGACCGATGGGAGACCACCGCGGTCCAGCCCGCGCGCTGGGCCATGCGCACTGCGTCGATGGTCTCGGTCAGGCTGCCGATCTGGTTCAGCTTGATGAGGATGCTGTTGGCCGCGTTCAGGTCGATAGCCTTCTTCAGGAATTGGACGTTGGTGACCAGGAGGTCGTCGCCTACGAGCTGAACTTTGTCGCCCAGGGCCTCGTGCAGCATCACCCAGCCTTCCCAGTCGGTCTCCGACATGCCGTCCTCCAAGGAGATGATTGGATACGCCTCGATCCAGCTCTCCCACAGCTTGACCATCTCCTCGCTGCTGAGGGTGCGGCCCTCAGTCTTGAGAACGTATTTGCCATCCTCATAGATCTCCGATGTGGCGGGATCCAGGGCGATGAACACATCCTCGCCCGGCGCGTATCCCGCGCGTTCAATGGCCTTGAGGATCATGTCCAGGGGCTCGCGGTTGCCATGCTTGAACGCGGGGGAGAAGCCGCCCTCATCCCCCACGCGGGTGCTGTATCCCCTCTCCTTCAGCACGGCCTTGAGGTTGTGATAGATCTCCGAGCCCCAGCGCAGGGCCTCGCGGAAGCTGGACGCGCCCACAGGCATGACCATGTACTCCTGGAAGTCGGTTACCCAACCGCCGTGCGCGCCCCCGTTCATAATGTTCATCATGGGCACGGGCAGCGTGTGTGCGTTGGCTCCGCCAATGTAGCGATAGAGGGGCTGGAAAGTGGCCCGGGCCGAGGCTTTGGCCACGGCTAGGCTCACGGCCAGGATCGCGTTCGCGCCCAGGTTGGCCTTGTTGGGCGTGCCATCCAGCTCGATCATGGTCTGATCAATCCCGCGCTGGTCCAGCGCGTTCATGCCGATGAGCTCATTAGCGATGGGACCGTTGATATTGGCCACGGCCTTGAGCACGCCTTTGCCCAGATAGCGGCCGGGATCGCCATCCCGCAGCTCCAGGGCTTCGTTGACGCCGGTGGACGCGCCCGACGGCACGGCGGCGCGGCCGATGGAGCCATCATCCAGCAAGACTTCCGCTTCGACGGTGGGATTGCCTCGGGAGTCAAGGATCTCCCGGCCGCGAATATCGAGGATTTCGACAACGGTCATTTTGATGCTCCTTGTATGAGAACGGCGTT
>DUEQ01000212.1 GCA_011192085.1 Caldilineae bacterium | reverse complement strand
GTTTTCGACACAGAATTTCGCGAAACCTTTGCTTTTGAGCGATAATTACGCTAACATATTCTAACTCCTCATCTTTCAGGAGGCATCATGAAACTCGTCGTCATCGGCGGCGTGGCCGCGGGGATGAGCGCCGCGGCCCGGGCCAAACGTCGTAATAAAGATTTACAGATCACCGTGTATGAGAAATCGGGCTATGTCAGCTATGGCGCGTGCGGTTTGCCCTACTTCATCAAGGGCGACATTCCCCGCGCCGAACAGCTTATCGTGCGCACGCCCGAACAATTTGCCAAACAGGGCATCAAAGCCCTGGTGCATCATGAAGTCATCGACGTGGACCCCAAGGGACACACGGTCACCGTCAAGAACCTGGAGACGGGTGAGGTCTTTCAAGATCGCTGGGATGAGTTGCTCATCACCACGGGCGCGGTGGCGGTGAAACCGCCCATTCCGGGGCTCGACCTGCCGGGCATTTTCACGCTGCGCACGGTGGAGGACGGCATCGCCATCCGCGAGTGGATTGAGAAGAAGCATCCCTGGCAGGCGGTGGTCGTGGGGGCTGGGTACATCGGTCTGGAGATGGCTGAGGCCCTGGCCGCCAACGGCATGTATGTCGATGTGGTGGAGATGTTGCCCCAAGTGCTGCCCAACATGGATGAGGACATGGCCGCGCTGGTGCAGGAGGAGCTGGCCCGCCATGGCGTCACCCTGCATTTGAACAGCCAGGTGCGCGAGTTCAAAGGGGATGGCCGGGTGCAACAAGTCATCGCTGGCGATAAGATTTTGAATGCGGATATCGTGATCTTCAGCGTTGGCGCTCGGGCCAACATCCCCCTGGCCGAAAAGGCGGGCGTGGCCATCGGCGAGACAGGCGCCATCGCGGTGGATGACCATCAACGCACAAACGCGCCCCATATCTGGGCTGCGGGCGACGTGGCCGAGGCCTGGCATCGGGTGCTGAACAAGCCCGCCTACATTCCTCTGGGAACGACGGCCAATAAGCAGGGCCGCATCGCGGGCACGAACATCGCCGGGGGCGACGAGGCCTTCGCGGGCATCGTGGGCACGGCGGTGGTTAAGGTGTTTGATCTGGAGGTAGCCCGCACGGGCCTGAGCGAGCGCGAGGCCAAGGACGCGGGATTCGACGCGGCCAGCGTCACCATCAAAGCTCCGGCCCGGGCGCACTACATGCCCATCCATCCCCCCATCCACGTCAAACTGGTGTTCGAGAAGGGCGCGAAGAAGTTGTTGGGCGGCCAAATGGTGGGTGAAGAAGGCGTGGCCAAGCGCATCGACGTCATCGCGGCCGCGCTCTACGACGGATGGACTCTCTACGACTTGAAGAACCTCGATCTGAGTTACGCTCCCCCCTTTGCGCCCGTATGGGACCCCATCCTCGTGGCCGCAAACGTCGCCAGCAAGTAACATGAAAATCCTCGTTATCAATTCCGGTAGTTCATCCATCAAATACAAACTTTTTCACGGCGACGGGCTGGAACTGGCGGCCGCGGGCCTGGTGGAGCGCATCGGGCTAGAGGGCAGTCGTGTGCTACACACTATCTACGACGCCAGCCGCGAGCGTAAGATCGTGCAGGAGACCCCCGTCCCCGACCATCAGGCCGGGTTAGAGAGGGTGGCTGCTCTTCTGACCAAGCCCGGCATCGCGGTCATCGAGCATCCGGGCGAGATTGCGGCCATCGGACATCGGGTGGTGCATGGCGGCGAGCGTTTCAGCGACACGGTGGTCATCGACGACGACGTCATCGAGACCATCCGCCGCCTTATTCCCTACGCGCCCCTGCACAACCCCGCCAATCTGGAGGGCATCCTCGTAGCCCGACAGATCTTCCCCGACGCCGCGCAGGTCGCGGTCTTCGACACCGCCTTCCACCAGACCCTGCCTCCCCACGCCTACCGCTACGCCATCCCCAACGCGCTCTACGAGGAGCACGGCGTGCGGGTCTACGGCTTTCACGGCACGTCCCACCTTTATGTAAGCAAACGCGCGGCCGCATGGCTGGGCAAGCCCCTGGCGGAGGTCAACCTCATCACCGCGCATTTAGGGAACGGGGCCAGCATGGCCGCGGTGCGAAACGGGCGCTCGGTGGATACATCCATGGGTTTCACGCCTCTGCCGGGATTGATGATGGGCACCCGCTGCGGCGATCTCGACCCGGCCATCCTCTTCTACCTGGCCGACCGGTTGGGCCTTACGCTGGAGGCCATCGACAGACTCCTGAACAAGCAGTCGGGCCTGCTGGGCGTGGCCGGGAAGAGCGATGTGCGAGATGTCATCGCACAGATGAAGGGCGGGGACGAGCGCGCCCGCCTGGCTCTGGCGATGTACGCCTACCGCATTCGCAAGTACATCGGCGCGTATATGGCTGTTCTGGGCCGGGTGGACGCGCTGGTGTTCACCGCGGGCGTGGGGGAGAACAGCCCCCTGGTGCGACAGATGAGCTGCGCGGGCCTGGAGCCTTTGGGCGTCGTGTTGGACGAGGCCCGAAACCACGCCCGCGGTGAGGGCGTCCGCCCTATTCATGCCGACGAAAGCGCCGTCAACATCCTCGTCATCCCCACCGACGAGGAGCTGGAGATCGCACAACAAACTTACGACATCCTCAATCCTTCCATCGGATGACGGGCAGATAGAGACTGTTGGCGAAATGCACCCGACATGAGGTCATCAAGGTGAAGGCATCGGCCGCGCCGTCGTAGCCGTCCACAGCCACATAATACACGCCCGCGTCCAGCCCCTCCCGCAAGAGACTCGCGTCCGCGCCCCCCAGACAATCCTCGGGATAGGCGCTGGACAGCAGAAACACGTCCAGGTCCTCTTCCAGGCGCTGGGAATAGAGATTGATGAGGACGTCGGTGCCGTCGAAGGGGAGCTCAAGGCGGTACACAGCCTCGGGGCCCGTTTCGGGCCAGACCGGACGACATGCCGTGTAAAGCTGCACATTGTCCCCCCAGTTCCGGGTGTCGCCATGGACGCGGGCGTTGCATTGCAGCTCTTCCGCCTGCTCGATGGCCAGGCGTCCTGGCTCGGGCGTGGGGGTGATGGTGGGCGTCGGGGTGAGCGTGGGGGTGGAGGTGGGAATGGGCGTGCTGCTAAAGTAGACGATCTCTAGCTTGGGCGCGGGGATTGCGCCCTCGGAGGTGACGCCGAAATCGTAGCTCAGGGCGTCGAGATAGTGATCGATTTGATTATCTTCCGCGCTTTCGAGGATGATGGCCAGCGCGTTGCCCGCCCGCCAACCGGGGCGATTGATGATCTCCTGAACGAGGTCCCGGATCTCGGGAGATTCGAACCAGGTCATCTCCGGGGGAGCCTGCTCGATCTCCCAACGCACCCGGGCCGAGGTGCGCGGGCGCTCGCTGACCAGGGGATTGGCGTTGGCGAAATCGAGGGGCGAGTCATTGGCCTCGGCCTGGATGGTCAGGAAGATGGGCATGTATTTGTGCCAGCTGCCATTGTAAAGCAGAAGCCTAGCGCTGACGATCTGCGATCCGGGCGGGATCTGAACGTCCTGAAAGCGGATGCCGTTGATATAGGGCGTTTTGCTGTACCCGATGCGCAGATAAGCCCAGTTGTACAGGTTTTCGTTGGTGAGCACGCGCACACTGGTGTCGTCGGTCGACGTTTGGACCTGCAAGGTGATGGTGTTGGTGACAGGCGGGGCGGTCGGCGTGGTCTGGGGCGCGTAAGCGCGACTGGCGGCATCAGCGGCGGTGCGCCAGGAAGCAGCGATGGCGAGGGCCAGGAGGACAAGGAATAGGGGCAGGGAATGCGTTCGCTTCATAAGGTTTATCTTACTTGCCCGGATAGGAATGGTCAAGCTTCTTCCTTTCCCTTTAGTGTATCAGGATAGCATGAACAACGTATGAATGGAGGGGGGGTTAAAGATGACAGATTTGTCATGTTTGCGGGGCGGCGGGCCAGATCGCGCCGGCGCCAAAGAAAATGTAAGTCGCATATACGTTTGGCATGCACGTTTGCCCCCTCCCCGGTCCTCCCCCAACCTGGCTGCGCTCGTTGTCAGGGGAGGGAGCACATGTTCTCTTGGGGGAGGGCTTTGCAGAACCGGATGGCCTCCCCCCGAGCTCCGCTCGGGGGGAGGTTGGAGGAAAGCATCGCATCCAGCTTCCGCTCCTCCTCCCCTGCCCCTTTCGGAGTGGGGGAGGAAGCCAAGGAGGAGGGCCATGCGGCCGATCTCGTCGCCGAAACCTTTTCGCTAGCGCCGCCAAAGCTATTTTCGAAACAGAACATACGCCACCGCATCCTCGGGCGATGGGGCCCGATACACGCCAGGGATGTCCCAGGTTCCCAACCCGGCTACTGACTTGCCCCACTTTAACGCCAGCGCGATCTCCGACAGCGTGCCATAACCCCCGCCGATGGCGATGACGCCCTCGCCCGCGCGGGCCACCAGCGCATTCCGGGCCTCGCCAATGCCCGTAGGGATGACGATCTGCACCCAGGGATTGGCCTCTCGATCATCTTCGCCCGGCAGCAGGCCCACCGTCACGCCGCCCATCTGGTTTGCGCCCTTGCACACCGCGGCCATGACGCCGCCCCGCCCGCCGCACACCACGCCATAGCCGCGCTGGGCCAGCAAACGCCCTACCTCCTCGGCCCACGCGGCCTCCTCGGGCGAACAGCTCGCGCCGCCGATGACCGCGATCAGGGGAATGCGAAAGCCTTTCATCGCTCTGGGAAAAGACCTCGGAGGTCTGCAGACCTCCGAGGTCTCGCGAATCACCGTCCCACGCGCTGCGCGTCCACCACGGCCAGCGCGGCCATGTTCACGATGTCGCGCGTCTCTGCGCCGGTGGGAATGACGTGGAAGGGCTTGCCCATGCCCACAAGGATGGGCCCGACCGCCTCCGCTTTGCCCAACTGGGCCACCAGCTTATACGCGGCGTTGGCCGCATCCAGGTTGGGGAAGACAAGCACGTTCGCATCCTTAACCTGGCTGAAGGGGAAGTTCTCGTCGATGATCTCGGGCGAGACCGCGGTGTCCGCCTCCATCTCCCCATCGATGGCGAGATCGGGGCGACGGGCCTTGGCGATGGCCACCGCCTTGCGCACCTTATCGCTCTGGGGATAGCGGGCGCTGCCGAAGTTGGAGAAGGAGATCATCGCCACCTTTGGCTCGATGTTGAAGGTCTCGGCCACCTTGGCCGCGTCGATGGCGATATCCGCCAGTTCCTCCGCGGTGGGGTCCACATTCACTGTCGTGTCGGCGAAGAAGTAGACACTGTCCCGCACAATCATGAGATAGACGCCGCTGACGATGTTGACATCGGGCGCGGTGCCCAGCACTTGCAGTGCGGGCCGCAGCACTTCGGGATAGCTGGCGGTCAGGCCGCTCACCGCGGCGTCCGCGTCCCCCATCTCCACCATCATGGGGGCGAGGTAGGTGGGACGGCAGACCATCTGCTGGGCTGTCGCCAGGGTGACGCCCTTGCGCTGGCGCAGCTCAAAGAGGCGCTGGGCGTAGGCCTCGGTCTTTTCACATTTGTCCGGTTGGATGATGGTGGGTTTGAAATCGAGCTTCAGCTTCTCGATGGCCTGCTGGATCACGTCGGCCCTGCCGATAAGGATGGGATGGGCGATGCCTTCCTGCACCAGGGCGTAGGCGGCGCGGATCATCTTGGGGTGCTCGCCCTGGGCCAGCACGACGCGCTTGGGCGCGTTCTGGGCCTGGCGGATGACATGGCGCATGACGGTCATGCCCAGGCCCTGGCGGGCGCGCAGCTGGTCGGGATAGGTCTCGATGTCGAGGTGGCGACGGGCCACGCCCGTCTCCATGGCCGCTTTGGCCACCGCGGGCGCCACCCAGGTGAGCACGCGGGGATCCAGGGGCTTGGGAATAAGATAATCCTTGCCGAAGTGGAGATAATCCAGACCATAGGCCTTGAGCACGCTGTCGGGCACATCTTCATGGGCCAACGCGGCCAGGGCCTTGGCCGCGGCCACCTTCATCTCCATATTCACATTGGTGGCCCGCACATCCAGCGCGCCGCGGAAGATAAAGGGGAAGCCGAGGACGTTGTTCACCTGGTTGGGATAGTCGCTACGTCCGGTGCCCATGATCACATCGGGCCGGGCCTCGTGCGCGTCCTCCCAGGTGATCTCGGGATCGGGGTTGGCCATGGCGAAGATGATGGGATCTTTGGCCATACTTTTGACCATCTCCTTGGTCACGACATTGGCCACCGATACGCCCATGAATACATCCGCATCCTCCAATGCGTCGGCCAAGGTGCGTTTATCCGTCTCGATGGCGAAGCGCTCTTTATAGGGGTTCATGCCCTCCTTCCGCCCCTTGTAGATGACGCCTCGGCTGTCGCACATGATGATGTTTTCCCGCCTCGCGCCCAGTGCGATATAAAACTCGCCGCAGGCGATGCCCGCCGCGCCCGCGCCATTGATGACAATGGTTATATCCTCGATCTTTTTACCGTTGATTTCCAACGCATTGAGCAAGCCCGCCCCCGAAATGATGGCGGTGCCGTGCTGATCGTCATGGAAGATGGGGATGTCGGTGGTGCGCTCCAGCTCCTCCTCGATGTAGAAGCACTCGGGCGCTTTGATATCCTCGAGATTGATGCCGCCAAACGTGGGGGCGATGAGCTGCCCCACGCGAATGATTTCATCAGGGTCTTGGGTGTCCACCTCGATGTCGAACACGTCGACATCTGCGAAGCGTTTAAACAGCACGCCCTTGCCCTCCATGACCGGCTTCGCGGCCAGCGGCCCGCGGTTGCCCAGCCCCAGGATGGCGGAGCCATTGGAGAGCACGGCCACGAGATTGCCCTTGGCAGTGTAGTCGAACGCCTTGTTGGGGTCCTCTGCGATCTCAAGGACGGGCACGGCCACGCCGGGCGTGTAGGCCAGGGAGAGGTCCCGCTGGGTGAGCAGCGGTTTGGTCGGGGTCACCTCGATTTTGCCAGGCTTCCCCATGGTGTGATACCGAATAGCATCTTCTTTTAAAGCCATGATGGTTGCTCCTTTTGGGGTTGAGGTTTTTTTGCAGTTTG
>DUEQ01000211.1 GCA_011192085.1 Caldilineae bacterium | reverse complement strand
GTCTTCCCCCAATATATCCCTGGTTATCATTGCCCCATGAAAAACCACCTGATCCAACAGGCCTTCAATGGTCAGCTCCACTGCGCCCAGGGACCTTTCATCAAGGAATATGGGGCTGGATTCAACCTCTCCATGGATGGTCCACTCTTCACCGGACTTTGCCGCGCTGATACGAGCCATGAGGCTATCTACTCCAATCTCCGGACCATCACCCTGGAAAAAGCCTATCTCCTCCGACTCAAAATCCAACCTGGCGCTCTCAAGCCTGCCATCCCAGAAAAGAGTCCCATTCACCGAGGAAAAAGATAAGGGGCCAGCACCATTTCTCTCATCAGTCCCTGGCCACAGCCTCCACAAGACCTCCACGCCATGAGCCCTTGGCCGGAATTCAAATGCGAGGTCAGACTGCAACAAGCCCCTTCCTTGAGCCAGGGGATAGAAAAGGACCCCATAACATCTTACCTCGTTCACCAGTGCCGATACACCCTTGTCACGGATCTCCTCCAGGTCCGATCTCAGCACAACCACCCTTCTTGCCATCAAGACAGGGACTTCCCCTTTTGTGAGGAAAACCCCGTTGAACGCAAGACGATCACCAGCTATGTCCACGCCGTTCAGATGGATCCGGATGCCGAATAGTTTATGCGCAGGTATTGATGTAAGGACGGACTTGACGATAAAAGGGGCGCCCAGCCAGAGCCCCCCGGAAAACAGCAACATCAGAACAAGGGCCTTTACGAAACTCCTAATCATCCATGCGTTCTTTCAAACTCCTTCATGAACTCCACAAGTGCCATTACCCCTTCCTTGGGCATGGCATTATAGATGGAGGCCCTGATGCCGCCAATGGACCTGTGACCCTTGAGCCCTACGAGGCCCTCCTTTTCCGCCTCGTCCACAAAAACCTTCTCAAGGTCCGGTGTGGGCAGGTTGAAGGTGACATTCATGCAGGAACGCGATCCCTTCTGTGCATGTCCCCTGTAGAAATCCGATGCATCGATGACGTCATAAATGAATCTTGCCTTC
>DUEQ01000210.1 GCA_011192085.1 Caldilineae bacterium | reverse complement strand
GATGAAAAGCGATTGGCGCAGATAACAAGATGAAGTCAGGTTGGCAGGTCGCAAGTCGGAGGTGGGAAGTCAACGCGCACAACCCAACCTGCCACCTGCTACCCCTTCATTCCATCCCCCACACACGACACCCATCATGACCGAACAAACCGCTGATAACGTCCTCGTCACCCTGCGCAAGCAGCAATGGCGGGTCGAGCCGGGTAAGACCGCCCGCCAGATCATGGAAGAGCTCGACCTGAATCCCGAAAACTTCCTCACCATGATCAATGGCCAGCTCACCGATGACAGCACGCGCTTGAAAGCGGGCGACCACCTCAAGCTCATTGCAGTCATCTCTGGAGGCGAGCATGCCGCGTAAATGCCGCAAATGCAGCCAGCCCGCGGTTATCAACATGCGCCAGCACAAGCTGGCCCTGTGCGCCGATCATTTCTCCGAATGGATTGTCGCCCAGACGGAGCGGTTCATCAAAAAGTATCGCATGTTCACTCGCGAGGATCGCATCCTGGTCGCGGTGAGCGGCGGCAAGGATTCCCTGGCCCTGTGGGATGTGCTCCTCCAGTTGGGCTATGAGGCGGATGGGCTGTATCTGGGCCTGGGCATCGATGGCGGCTTCGGCTATAGTGATGAATCGCAGGCCATGTGCGAGGCTTTCGCGGCCCAGCATCCCGAAACCACCCTTCACATCCTCGACATCCCCGGCGCGTACGGCGAGAGCATCCCCCAGATGGCGACCCGCACCCGCCGCGGCCGGGGCAAACCCTGCTCCGTGTGCGGGCTGGTCAAACGCCACGAGATGAATCGCCTCGCCCATGATCTGGGCTACAATGTCCTGGCCACGGGCCACAACCTGGATGATGAGGTGGCGGTGCTCTTTCAGAATACCTTGAACTGGCAGGTGGGCTATCTCGCCCGCCAGTATCCCGTCCTGCCCGAAGGCGACGGCTTCGCCCGTAAGGTCAAGCCCTTTTGCCGTTTCTACGAGCGGGAGACCGCAACCTACGCCATCGTGCGCGACATCGAGTATATCTATGACGAGTGCCCCTTCTCCGAGGGCGCGACCACCATCTACTACAAGGAATTGCTGAACAAGCTGGAAGCGGATAAACCGGGAGCGAAGCTCCATTTTTATCTCAACTTCCTGCGGGCCAGGGACAAGGAAGGGCTGTTCGCGGACTGGAAGGAAGAGAAGGTGGAACTCCATCCCTGCGAGAACTGCGGCCAACCCACCACCGCGCCCGGTCTCTGCACCTTCTGTCGCATGTTGCCCGAAGAGGTGCGCCCCCGCGTCCGCACCGCCCAACCGATAGCTTTCAAAATGATAGCACGCGGATGACGCTGATCGAAATGGATTGACGCCTGATTGACCGGCAAAAGTTTGTAGCCTTCGCCCCTTGGCCGCATGGCCCCCTTCGAACCTCCCCCTGATCGAAGCTCGGGAGGGAGGCTATCTGGTTCTGCAAAGCCTTTCCCCAAGAGACAAAGTTCTCCCCCTCCCCACGTCGACACGCAAACACCCTCACACGCTCACACGCCCATCCATGTCCCTTACCCCCTTCTTCAACCCCAACGGCGTCGCGGTCATCGGCGCCTCGGCCACGCCCGGCAAGCTGGGCCATGGCGTCATCGCCAACCTCATCCGTAGCGGCTACCAGGGCCCCATCTACCCCATCAATCCCAAAGCGGACGTCATTCTAGGTTTGAAAGTCTATCCCAATATCCGTCAGGTTCCCGATCCCGTGGACCTGGCCGTGATCATCATCCCCGCGCCCCTCATGCCCGATGCGCTGCGGGCCTGCGGTCAGCGAGGCATCCGGGCCGCGGCCATCCTGTCCGGGGGCTTCGCGGAAGTCGGGGAGGAGGGTGCAGCCCTTCAGCAGGCCATCCTGGACATCGCCAGGGCATTCGACATGCGTCTGGTGGGGCCCAACGGCGTGGGCGTGCTAAACCCCCACAGCGGACTGAACACGACCTTCATCGAACAGATCCCTGACCCCGGCGACATTGCGTTCCTCTCCCAATCGGGCGCGTTGGGCGGCGCGCTCATCGATTGGGCCAAGGGCCAGCGCATCGGGTTGAGCTATTTCGCCAGCCTGGGCAATGCCGCGGACCTCACCGAAACCGACTTCATCCAGGCGCTGAACGTCGATCCCCACACCCACGTCATCACGACCTACATCGAAAGCATCCACGACGGCCCCCGCTTCATGGCCACGGCCCGGGAGGTCGCGCCCCACACGCCCATCATCGCGCTGAAGGTGGGCGGCACCGAGGCGGGCGCCCGGGCGGTGGCCTCCCATACGGCCAGCCTGGGCGGGTTGGATGAGGCGTACTCGGCCGCGTTCAAGCAATCGGGCGTGGTGCGGGCCCGTTCCGTGCAAGAGCTGTTCGACACGGCCATCGCCCTGGCCTACCAGCAGCCTCCCCGCGGCCCGCGCGTCGCCATTCTCACCAACGCAGGCGGGCCCGCGGCCGTGGCCGCGGACGCGCTGGCCCGCAATGGGCTCCAGACCCCCGAGCCGGATGAGGCCATCCGCCAGGCCCTGCGGGACGCGCTGGGGGACTACCCTCAGCTCTTCAATCCCATCGACATGCTGGGCGCTGCCTCCTCGCCCGAGTACGAAGCCGCGGCCCGCATCCTCCTGGCCAGCGACGCGTACGACGCGGTCCTGGCCATCCTCGTCCCCAACACGGCCAACGACCCCGTGGGCGTGGCCGATGCGCTGGCCCGGGCCGCGGGCGATGGGAGCAAGCCCATCTACGCCTGCTTCATGGGCGACGTCAGCATCCGCGAGGGGCGACAGCGCCTGCACCAGCACCGCATCCCGGTCTACGACTTCCCTGAGAACGGGGCGCGGGCCATCGCCAATGCCCTGCGCTGGCGTTGGGTGCGCGAATCCCCTCCGGCCGCGCCCCCCCAGCCTGACACGAGCCCCTTCCAGCCCCTCCGCCCCGAAATCCAACGCCTGGCCCGCGAGGGACGGGACTATCTGGCCGAGGCCGAGCTCTATCCCCTGCTGGAGGAGGCGGGCTTCCCCCTGGCTCCGTGGGTTGCGGCCTACACGAAACGCACCGCAGAAGCCTTCGCCAGCAATTATCCCGGCCCCTTCGCGGTGAAAATCCTCTCACCCGACATCCTGCACAAAAGCGATATCGGCGGCGTGGTCCTGAACGTGCCCGCAGCGGAGGTGGGCAAGGCTTATTGGGACATCCAGGCCCAGGTGCGACGCCGCGCACCCAAAGCGGGTCTGCAAGGGGTCATCGTGCAGCAGATGGCCGGGCCGGGCGTGGAGGTTATTATTGGCATGAGGAGGGACCCGACCTTCGGGCCCATGATCCTGTTCGGCGGCGGCGGCGTGTATGTGGTGGCCCTGCGGGATGTAGCCTTCCGCATTGCGCCTTTCTCGGACGAAGAGGCCCGGCAGATGCTCGGCGAGACCGTGGCCGGGCGGATGCTGTTGTACGGCGCGCGGGGGCGGCGTCCGGGGGATGTGGAGGCGCTGGTGCAGCTCATCCACCAGGTGGCCGCGCTGGCCCTGGCCGTTCCTGAATTGGCGGAGTTCGAGCTGAATCCGGTCATCGTGCACGGACGGGGCCAGGGCGTGACAGTGGTAGATGCACGGGCGGTGATGGGGGGTGGGGGGTAGAGGCTGGAGATAGGGGACATGACCCCACCGAAAGTAGACGAATTGGCAGATCATGCTGTTGCGCTTCCCTGTGGGCCTGGCCATGGCAGCCGTGAACGCGGCCATCGGCGCCCTCACTCAGACCCTGGTCCGCGATGAACTGCGGGGGCGCATTGGCGCAGTCCTGCAAACCATGGTTGGCGCGGCCAATATCACCTCCATGGCCCTGGCAGGGGAGCTGGCCGACGTCGTGGGCGTGTGTAATGTGTTTCTGCTGGCGGGCCTGATGGCGATCCTGGCGGGGATCGTCGCCATTCCCATCTTCGGCTTGAAGAGTCGTGTCGCTTCCGCAGGCGTGGGGTGATGGGGGTTCGCCTCATGGCCCGAGCCTTCGTTACGCCCCCAGCCGCCCGAACTGCTTCTCCAGCGCCGCGGCGCTGAGGTGGAGCATGGTGGGGCGGCCATGGGGGCAGGTGCGAGGGTTCTCGCACGCCTCCAACTGCCGGATGAGCTCCCGCTGCTCCGCCACCGAGAGGATCTGCCCCGCCTTGATGGCCAGCCGCTTGCAGATCATGGTCACCAGCGCCTCCTCCCGGGCCTTGTCCACCAGATCCGCGCGGCGGGCCAGCCCCTCCGCCACCTCCTCCAAAAGCGCCTGCGGGTCCTGATGTCCCATGAACGCGGGCACGGTCCGCAACAGATAGCTCCCCTCGCCGAAGGGCTCGATCTCGAACCCGCTCTTGTTCAACGCGTCCAGATGCTCGGCGATGAGTCCGGCCAGCTCCGTGCCCAATTCGATGGGAATCGGTTGCAGCAACTGCTGTTTGGGCATAGGCTGCTGGTCGGCCTTCATGATCTTCTCGTAAAGGATACGCTCGTGGGCCGCGTGCTGGTCGATGAGATACATGCCGTCGGGGCCCTCGGCGATGAGGTAGGTGGCCGCGATCTGTCCCACGGGACGCAAGGGGGGAAGACGGTGGCCCGGGGGCGATGTCGATGGCGGAGGCGCGGCCTCCTCCCGCCGCACCAGGGGCGTCTCTTCCTCGCGACTCGCCAGATCCGACCGGTAGAGGTCCATGGCCAGTTGGCCGGGAGCGGGATCATGCTGCCCCGCGCGCATCAGCGCCTCGCGGCGCGCGGCCCACTGGCCCCGATAGTCCTCGGGCGACGGGGGCGGTTGCAGCTCTCGGGTCACGGGAGCCTGCCCCTGCAAAGCCCGATGCACCGTCCTCTGCACCGCCCGAAATAGCAGCGACGGCTCCCGAAAGCGCACCTCGGTCTTGGTGGGATGGACATTCACATCCACTAGTTCCGACGGCATGTCGATGAACAGCACGGCCACAGGATAGCGCCCGGTCATCAGCAGGGTGTGATAGGCCTGCACCACCGCGAAGGTCAGGTTGCGGTCCTGGATGTAGCGGCGGTTGACGAAAAGCTCGATGTAGCTGCGATTGGCCCGATGCAGGGTGGGCGCGCTCACGAAACCGCTCACGCGCACATCGGGCGTGACCGGATCGCTTGTGGCGTCCACGGCCAGCATCTGCCCCGCCACCTCCGCGCCATAGACCTTGACCAGCGCGGCCATGCGGTCGCCCGTGCCGGGCGTCTGAAAAGTGAGCCGTCCCTCGGCCACATAGCTGAAACGCACTTCGGGATAAGCCAGCGCATAGCGGGTGACGATCTTGCTGATGTGGCCCGCCTCGGTGGCGTTGGATTTGAGGAACTTCTTGCGCGCGGGCGTGTTCCAGAAGAGATGCGCCACCGTCAGGCTTGTGCCGGGCGGCGCGCCCATGGGCCGCTGGCTGATGATCTTGCTCCCCTCCAGCTTCAACTCCACCCCCACGGGCTCCTCTCGCGATCGGGTGATGAGGGTGACCTTGCTCACCGCGCTGATCGCGGCCAGGGCCTCGCCCCGGAACCCCAGGGTGGCGATGCGCTCCAGCTCCTCGGCCGAGCGGATCTTCGAGGTGGCGTGGCGCTGGAAGGCCAGGGGGGCTTCGGCCGCGGGGATGCCGCGGCCATTGTCGATGACGCGAATCAGGCGCTTGCCGCCATCCGCGATCTCCACGCGGATGTCTGTGGCCCCCGCGTCCAGGCTGTTCTCGATGAGCTCTTTCACTACGGACGCGGGCCGCTCCACGACCTCGCCTGCCGCGATCTTGTCGGCCACGTCGGGGGGAAGGATTTGGATGGGCATGGGGGCATTATAAACCGTCAGCCTCGTTTATAGAAGAAAGGCGATAGCAGGATGCCCGCACTCCCTACGGCGCCCACGAAAAAGCCTCACGCATGATCGTGGCATGAGCATGTAAAGCATGAAATCGGGTGCGATACCGATCTGTCGCTGTTTGCGCATTTCGGGCGCCCCACCCCAGCTTGACCATAGGCTGTTTCCCTTTGGCGATAACGATTTCTTCGCTTCTTTAAATAAGCTGGGATAAGTGGATTTTGGCCTGATGAATCGTAACCTGTTTCATGTTTCTATTCTGACTCAGTCAAACATTTTGGGGATACTGATTATTGCCCGCGAAATGCATCCGCCCAGTCGGCCAGGGCTTCCTGCCAGGGGCGCAGGGTGACGCCCAGCGCGGCCGCGGCTCGATTGGCCAGCACGGCGCGCAGGGGCGGTTGGGCCGGGCGCTGCCATTCGGTGTGGGAGATGGGGGTGATGGGGATGTGATCCCGACCGGTCAGGCGCAGGGCCTCTTTGGCGAACTCGTAGCGGCTGGCGGCCTCGCCATTGACGAGATGATATACGCCCGGCGGCGCTTTCATGTCGATGAGTTGGAAAATGGCCCGGGCCAGGTCGGGCGCGTAGGTGGGTACGCCGAACTCATCGTCCACGACCCGTAGCGCGCCATGTCTGTCGGCCGCGGCCACGATCTTGGCCGGGAAATTCACTCCGCCAGGAGCGAAAAGCCAGGAAATGCGCATAATGCGGGCGCGGGAATGATAGAAGCGGACGACATTCTCCCCTGCGAGTTTGGACCGGGCGTAGGTGCTGCCGTGGGTGTTGTCGGGCAAGTCCCATTCATCGTAGGGCTGGCCCGACCGCGTGCCGTCGAATACCTCATTGGTGGAGATGTGCCAGAGGGACGCGCCCAGCTCCTCGCAGAATCGGGCGAGATAGCCCGCGGCGTGGGCGTTGATGCGGTAAGCGAGGTCGGGCTCGGCCTCTGCGCCATCCACATTGGTGTAGGCCGCGGTGTTGATGACGATCTGCGGACGCATGTCCCGCAGCGCGTATTGGGTGGATGCCGCGTCGGTGATGTCGTATTCGGGCAAGTCCATGCCCAGGAGTTCATGTTCGGTGGAGGTGTTGAACAGGGCGCGACCGAGCTGGCCTTTATGCCCAACGATGAGGATGCGGGTCATGTTCAGTAATCAGTCAGCAGTAATCAATCTTGGGAGGGTTTGATGAGAGGGACGAAGCGCACAGGGCCCAGGGATTCCTTGATGAGATTGCCGTCGATCTTGGTCACCAGCCACAGGGTCTGGTTCCAATCCTCTTGGCCTACCGGGATGACCATGCGTCCGCCCTCGGCCAGTTGGACGATGAGGGCTTGCGGCCATTCGGGCGCGGCCGCGGTGACGATGATGGCGTCGAAAGGGGCTTCCTCGGGCCAACCTTCCCAACCGTCGCCCACCCGAAAGTGGATGTTCCGATATCCCAGCTCTTCTAGGATACGCTTCGCCCGCGCTTGCAGCTCCGCCCGCACCTCGACGGTGTAGACCTCGCCCGCCAGCTCCGCCAGGATCGCGGTCTGATATCCCGACCCCGTGCCGATCTCCAGCGCTTTCGATTCAGGGGTGAGCTGGAGGGCTTGGGTCATCAGCGCCACCACGTAGGGTTGGGAGATAGTCTGGCCCGAGCCGATGGGCAGGGGACGGTCGTCATACGCGTACTGCTGCAAGTGCTCGGGCACGAATTGATGTCGCGGGACGCGCTCGATCGCGGCCAGCACGTCGGGATCGGTGATGTCAGTCCAGCGAGGGGGCCATGTGGGCATTGCTTTCCTGCGTTTTCAGGGCGAGGTGCGGGGCGATGGGGGGACGCCGGAAGTTCCGGAGGAGACGGGTGGCGATTTCGGCCTGGCCGCGGGCCGTGAGATGGACGCCGTCCACCTGCCATGAGCCCTCGGGCAAGGTGTAATCGACCTCGATTAGGGCAGCTTCCCAATCCCGAGCGAGATCGCGCAGCGCCGTGTTGTAACGGGTGCAGGGTGCGAAGTGGGGGTCTGAAGCCATGGTCGGGGCCAGGGGGGCCATGGTTACCAGCGCGGGCAGCGCGTTCATGGCCCGGGCCTGGCGCATCATCCAGCCCAGGATGCTGAGAAACGCCTCCATGGGCGTCTGCGAGCCGGTTTCATGCGCCTGACTGGCGTCGGGCAGCGGGTTGAGCAGATAGCCCAGCCGTCGCAGCATGGCGTTGCGGCCCCACCAGGTCTGCTCGTTGCGGTTGAAGATCTCGATGCGGCGGTCGACCGCGGGGCTGTGAGTGCGGCGGCAATCATTCCTGCCCAGGGCGATGATCAATAAATCGGGGCGCTTGACCTGCGCTTCGTCGAAACGGACGTAAGCGTCCGCCACGGTATCGCCGGGCGCGCTGAGATTGTGGATGCGCCAGGCGATGTGGGGATAGGTTTCGGTCAGGCCCTGATGAAGCAGTTGAGGCCAGGCGTATTCGGATGGCAGGCCATAGCCCGCGGCGATGGAATCGCCCAGGATCACGATGGTTCGTTCAGGTGTTGTGTGTGGGAAAGTAGATATCGGCATAAAGTCATTGTAATCGAGAGCGAGGCTCGGGGCAAGGCGGATGCCGGAGGTGGGATGAATCTCGATTGAATCTCCATCGAATCCTCAATTCCAAACCTCACACCCCGATCTCCTTCCTGAATTCCTCCCACCACGCGGGCAAGGTCTCCTCACTGGGCCCGAGGATGACTTCGGCTGCATAGGGCGATAGGGGGGTGCGCTCCATATTGAATTCGATGATGCGGCCTCCTTTCTCCACCGTGTAGTGGGGCAGCAGGGCCGCGGGATAGACCACCGCGGAGGTGCCCACGACCAGAGCGATGTCTGCCTGCCGGAAGGCCTGTTCCGCCTGGTAAAGGGTGTATGCGTTCAAGGCCTCGCCGAACCAGACGACATCGGGGCGGAGCAGCGCGCCGCAGCGGGGACATGTGGGCGGCAGATCGGGCAGGGGCGCGCGGCGTTCCTCGGCTCGATGGTCGCACTCGGTGCAGCGCACATGCCAGATATCCCCGTGCAGATAGAGGATGCGCTTATTGCCCGCTTCGCGGTGCAGTCCGTCGATATTCTGCGTCACCAGAGTGAACTCGGGCAGTGCGGCCTCCATCTCGGCCAGGGTGAAGTGCGCCGCGTTGGGCCGGGCTCGGGCCATCATCTGCCGCCGCCAGTCGTAGAAAGCCCACACCAGCTTGGGATCTCGGGCAAAGGCTTCGGGCGTGGCCAGGTCTTGGGGATGATAGTTGTTCCACAGGCTGTCCGCTCCATCACGATAGGTGGCGATGCCGCTGCCTTTGGACACGCCTGCACCGGTGAGCACGGCAATTTGGGGAAAAGTCATAAGGCTATTTCGAAAATAGATCTCGCGCAAAGCCGCAAAGGGCGCAAAGACGCAGGGGACCAAGATCGTTCTTCTGCCGTCTTTGCGCCTTTGCTGTCTTCGCGCCTCTGCG
>DUEQ01000021.1 GCA_011192085.1 Caldilineae bacterium | reverse complement strand
GTAAAATATAGAATAGGCGTTAAAGTCTTCCTTCGCCATTCATTACGCTCCCCCGTTGCAGGAGAAGCACCATGGAAGTCATCAAGGTATCGGCTCGATCTCGCTCTACGGCTGTGGCTGGGGCTATCGCCGGCGTCATTCGCGATCAGGGGTATGCGGAAGTGCAGGCCATCGGCGCCAGCGCGGTCAATCAGGCCGTAAAGGCCGTGGCCATCGCGCGGGGATATCTGCAAGAGGATGGTATCGCCATCGCCACAATCCCGGTATTTGTGGAAGTGGATATCCAGGGACTGGAGCGCACCGCGGTGAAAATGGTTGTGTGGCCTGTGGAGCGCGGCAGTTTGCCCGCGCAACTGCTGGCGTTATTCGAGGCGGAGCAGGCCGCCAAGGAGGCGACCGTCACCGAGGAGTCCGCGAGGAGCGAGGAGTAAGCCGGTTCGTCGGTGGGGCGTTATTACTGACGGGCGTTTGCGAGGAATCGCCGCCAACCATCATCATATTCGCCGGGGCGGAAGGGGATGTAAAGGGTCGCGCGTTGCAGCAGATCGCCGTAGCGAGCCTGGATCGCTGGGCCGATCTCATCCCATGCGCCGATGATGGCGAACGCGTCCACCATGGCATCGGAGATGAGCGCGGGCATGGCGGCCCACTCCTTGCGCACAGCCAGCTTGCCCAGCCGGTCGCCGATCTCGCCCCAGCCGCGCTGCTCCAACACCGGACGATAGGAGGGCGTGGACGCGTAGAACGCAATCTGCTGCCGCACCTCCTCTCGTCGTCTCGCCCGATCCTGTTCTGTATCCCCCACGATGGCGAAGACCGTGGTGCTGAAGACGACATCCTCCACGCGCCGGCCCGCTTTCTCCGCGCCCGCGGCCACCCACGGACGAATGCGCTCCCGCAAGTAGTCCACCGTATGAAAGGGATGGACATGGAAGCCGTCGCACAGCTCGCCCGCGAGTTCGCACAACCGCTGATTCACGCCCGCGATGTAGATGGGGATGTTCGGATTCTCGATGGGGCCAGGGTTGAAGAAGGGCGACATGAGGGTCATTTTGTAGAATTCACCCCGGAAGTTGAGTTGTTCGTTGTTCTGCCATCCCTGCCAGATGTGTTTCAGCGCCAGGATGTATTCCCGCAAGCGAGCGGCCGGCTTGCTCCACGGCATGGCGAAGCGTCGCTCGATATGGGGCTTGATCTGCGTGCCCAAACCGAGGATGAAGCGCCCTTCGCTATATCGAGCTAGATCCCACGCCACGTAAGCCATGTGCATGGGGCTGCGGGCGAAGGCCACGGCGATGGCCGGGCCCAGCTCTACGCGTTGAGTGTGTTCCGCCACCAGGGCCAATTGGGGGAAGGGATCGTGCCGGGTCTCAGGCGCCCAAATGCCGTCGAAGCCGAGGGCTTCCGCTGTCCGACTGGTCTCACGAATCTGCGACAATGTGTCAACATCGAGGACAACATCGAATTTCATGGGGAAAATCCTGTGGATAACTTGTGGGGTTTGTGGAAAAGTGTGGG
>DUEQ01000209.1 GCA_011192085.1 Caldilineae bacterium | reverse complement strand
GAGACATCCATGCCTAAAAATGACATCGGCCTCATCGGCCTGGCGGTCATGGGCCAGAATCTGGTCCTGAACATGGAACGGAACGGCTTTTCCATTTCGGTCTACAACCGCACCGCCTCGAAAACCCGGCGCTTCATCGAAGGTCCGGCCAAAGGCAAAAACATCACCGCCGCCTACTCGCCCGAGGAACTGGTGGCTTCCCTCAGCCGCCCCCGCAAGATCATGGTCATGGTCAAAGCGGGCTGGCCCGTGGACGCGGTCATCGAGGAGCTCGTCCCCCTGCTGGAGCCGGGCGACCTCATCATCGATGGCGGCAACTCCTTCTTCATGGACACGGAACGCCGCTCGAAAGCGCTGGAGGAGAAGGGGCTGCTCTTCATCGGCGCGGGCGTCTCGGGCGGGGAAGAGGGCGCGCTGTGGGGCCCCAGCCTCATGCCCGGGGGACAACCCGAAGCCTACGAGCTGGTGCGCCCCATCTTCGAAGCCATCGCCGCCAAGGTGGATGGCGAGCCCTGCGTCACCTACATCGGCCCCCGCGGCGCGGGCCATTACGTGAAGATGGTCCACAATGGCATCGAATACGGCGACATCCAGCTCATCGCCGAGACCTACGACATCCTGCGCCGGGGCTTTGGCATGAGCAACGAGAAGCTGCATCAGGTCTTTAGCCAGTGGAACAAAGGTCCGCTGGAGAGCTACCTCATCGAGATCGCGGCCGACATCTTCCGGCACAAGGATGAGGAAACCGGCGAATACATCATCGACCTCATCCTGGACGCCGCGGGGCAGAAGGGCACGGGCAAATGGACCAGCCAGAACGCGCTGGACCTGGGCATCCCGGCCACGACCATCACCGAGGCCGTGTTCGCCCGCGCCCTGTCCGCCCACAAAGAGGAGCGGGTCGCGGCTTCCCAGGCGCTATCCGGGCCCGACCTGCACCCCGCGGGCGACGCCGACACCGTCATCCCCGCCTTGGAGGACGCCCTCTACGCCTCCAAGGTCATCTCCTATGCCCAAGGCTTCAGCCTGTTGCGAGCCGCCAGCGAGGAGTACGACTACAACCTGAACTACGGCGAGATCGCGCGCATCTGGCGGGGCGGCTGCATCATCCGGGCCGCGTTCCTCAACGACATCACCGCTGCCTACCAGGAGAATCCCGACCTGCCCAACCTCCTCCTGGCTCCCTACTTCCGCGAGGGCGTCGTGAGTCGTCAGGAGAACTGGCGCACGGTGGTGAAGCTGGCCGTCACGATGGGCATTCCCGCGCCCGCCATGAGCGCGTCCCTGGCCTATTTCGACGGCTACCGCAGCGCCCGCCTGCCCGCGAACCTGATTCAGGCCCTGCGCGACTACTTCGGCGCGCACACCTACGAACGGGTGGACAAACCTCGCGGGACCTTCTTCCACACGGAGTGGGTGCAGTCGGTCACCGACATCACCGCGGGCACGTACAACGCGTGATTCCTATAAATAGCGTTGGCGTTGCTTGTGAAACGGTTTTGGCGACAACGTTGGCCGACGAGCTCACAACGGACGTCATCCGTCACGCGTGAAACGTGAGGATCTTACGGCATCACGTTTCACGAGTTTCGGTCACCCCCGCCAACGGTTTGCAGGCGCCAGGTCGCAATCAGCATCAGCGGGCCGGCTCACGCCCGTCCCGCGCGCGCGAGCGCCTGCACCTTGCGCTTGCGCGCCTTGCGAGGCTGCCGCACCAGGCTCTCCCCCACCAGGATGGCATCCACCCCCATCGCTTTCAGCGTCCGCACATCCTCCGCATTGCGGATGCCGCTTTCGGCCACCATAAGCACATCCTTGGGAATGAGAGGGCGCAAGCGGGCGGTGGTGTTCAGATCCACCTGGAAGGTGCGCAGGTCGCGATGGTTCACGCCGATGATGCGGGGGGTCTGCGTCAACGCTCGCTCGAGCTCCTCTTCATCGTGCACCTCCACCAGCGCCTCCATGCCCAACTCCCGGGCGTAAGCCAACAGCTCGCGGTAATCCGCATCCCCCAGCACAGCCATGATCAGGAGGATGGCGTCCGCGCCCGCGACCCGGGCCTGGAGCACCTGGTAGGGGTGAAAAATGAAATCCTTGCGCAGCGCTGGCAGATGGATGCCCCGCTGGCGGAAGGCCTCCTTGATCGCGGTCAGATGGTCTAGCTGGCCCTGGAAGAAGCGGGCGTCGGTAAGGCAAGAAATGGCGGAAGCCCCGCCCTCCGCGTAGGTCAACGCCAGGTCCACGGGGTCGAAATCTTTGGCGATGAGCCCCTTGCTGGGCGAGGCCCGCTTCACCTCGGCGATGAGGCTCACACCAGGTCGGGCCAGAGCGGCCGCGAAATCCGCCGCGGGCGGGGTAAAGGTGAGCAGGGCTTGGAGATCGCTTTCGGGCATTTCAGCCATCTGTTTGGGGACTTCTTGGCGCTTCCACGCCATGATCTCCTCTAGAAGTTGCCCTT
>DUEQ01000208.1 GCA_011192085.1 Caldilineae bacterium | reverse complement strand
TTTTTGCTGCCATTTCTGTTCGATGGTTTGAGGATCATAGCGTTCGGTCATGATGGCGCTCCGAATGAAAATAACTTAGGCATGATTTGAGAAGAACTCGTAAAGTCGCGTTGGCTGCATGCGCCAACTGAACGTATGGAACTGGCGGGCCGCTACTCGCAACGCCCGCTATCAAAAAGCGAGAGGCCGACCGACCTGACCTCTCGCTTCATTGCGACTATATGAGACGAGGGTTCAGCCATACGCCTCGCGCGGGGGTGCGAACACCTCGAGAAGCACGGTGGGTTCGAGAAAATGGGCTTCATGTTCGACCCCGCCAGGGATGGCGTAGGAATCCCCGGGCTGCGCGACCCAGGTCTCTCCAGCCACTGTGAACGCCACCCGACCCGATTGCACGAACCCCACCTGCTCATGGGGATGGCTGTGCATGGGCACAACGACTCCCGCCTCGGCGGTGAATTCGCACAGCATGGCCCTTTCTCCCCAGGCCAGGGTGCGGCGCACGAGACCGGGCAACATCTCGACGGGCGTGGCTTCATCGCGTGAGATTCGGGTTTGCATAGGCATTACAAAGCTGTAGAGGAGGGTTCAGGCACGGCGAAATAGGTTGCCATCGAGCAGGTTTCTGGCGGCTTCTCGCCTACTTCCCGCAAACCTTCTGGATGCAGCGGTGATGGAAGCGTCAAACCCGCCGGATTCGCAATCCGGCTGGACGCACGTCCACAAAATCGTGATTTTCTGAACGACTCGAACTTTCAGCCGCTTCGGCATACGTTAAACGTCAGTCCTGATCGTAGACGTAATCCAGCCAGCCGTGTTCATCGGGATAACGGCCCGCGACGATGTCAAAGAAGCGCTGCTGTATGGCCTTGGTGATAGGCCCGCGAGAACCAGACCCCACCGGCATTTTGTCCACCGACCGTATGGGCGTGACCTCGGCCGCGGTGCCTGTGAAGAAGAGCTCGTCCGCCAGATAAAGCATCTCGCGGGTGATGGTCATCTCCTTGACCTCGTACCCTAGATCCTGAGCGATGGCCATGACCGCATCGCGGGTGATGCCGTTCAGGATGGAGGCCGCCAACGGCGGCGTATACAGGACGCCATCTCTCACCAGGAACAGGTTCTCGCCCGAGCCCTCGGCCACATAGCCATGGATGTCTAGGCTGATGGCCTCAT
>DUEQ01000207.1 GCA_011192085.1 Caldilineae bacterium | reverse complement strand
TCCCTCGAGATGCCATGGGAATCGGAGCTCCTATACACCTCCCCCATCACCATGGAGGAAAAGGAAGAGCGGATATGGGGCCCCGAACCCCTCCAACTCCTGTTGATGAGGACGGCCCTGGGGAAAAATCTCGCAAAATGGTTGTCCCTGGCCAACTGGTCCATCACCCCCACCGAGTTCTTGTTGCTGATGATCCTCAGTGGCCTCCTGGGGGCGGCGGTGGGCCTGTTGCAAAGAAGCCCGCTGATACTGGTAGCGCTGGGGGTGACAGCCTTCTTCATGCCTTACCTCTATATGCGTCACAGTGCTCAGAAGCGACGCCAGGCCGCGGGCGTGCAAGTAGCGGAATTGTTGCAATTTTTGGTGGGAGCCCTGCGGGCGGGGTTTGGAATCAACCATGCGCTGGAAAGCATCGCCCCGCAGTTGCCCTCCCCTATCAAGGAAGAAATCGAACTCGTGTTGCGCTCCATGCGCCTGGGACTTGCCCTGCCCGAGGCCCTGGACCGGATGGCCAAACGCGTCCAATCGGATGAATTGGACATGATGGTCGTCGCCATCCATGTCCAGTATGACGTGGGAGGGAATCTGGCCCCCATCCTGGAGAACATCAGCCACACCATTCGCGACCGACTCCGCCTCAAACGGGAGATCAACATCCTCACCGCACAGCAACGCATGAGCGGCTACATCCTGGCCGTGCTTCCCGTGGCCTTGGCCGCCATCATGTACGCGCTCAATCCCGATTACATCATGCGCCTCTTCGCCCCCGGTTGGGTTCGCATCCTTCCCATCACCGCGGTGCTGATGATCTTCATGGGATTCATGGTCATCCGCAAGATCGTGCAAATCCATGTGTGATCCCATCCCGCCATGATCCTTTCCGACTTCGTCATTTCCCCTTTCTTCGTGGGCGTGCTGATCGCCATCTCCACCATCTTCCTGGCGCTGGCCATCGCCGCGTTTCGCGCGTCCGGCCAGTGGTACATCCCACAGGAAACCTTTGCGCGCGAGGGATTCGAGGGATTCTACGAAGAGGAGGTGCGGGAATCCTCCCCATTCGCGGCCCAACTCCACACCCTGTTCAAGCGCATCCTCCACATTCTGGGCAGGATCGGTCCCAAACGCAACCTGGAAAAGCTGGCTCAATCCCTGGTCGAAGCGGGGGAGCCTGGAGGCTGGACGCCCATCGACTACCTGGGATTCCGCACCCTGATGGCGGGTGTCTTCGCCAGCCTGGCCCTGCTCTTTTACTTGGGCGAACCCTTCACCCATCGCCTGTCGGCCTTCATGCTGGGAGGGCTGCTGGGCTATCTGTTACCCTCCCTTTGGCTGCGCCGCCGCATCAAAAAACGCCAGTTGGAGATCCAACGCGCCCTGCCCGACGCCATCGATATGCTGACCATCTGCGTGGAAGCGGGCTTGAGTTTTGAGGCCGCCATGCTGAGGGTGAGCTCTCAATGGGACAATGAACTCACCCGGGAATTCCGCCGCACCGTGTCGGAAATCCGGCTGGGCGCCCCCCGAGCCGTGGCCCTGGAGCGCATGGCACAACGCTCAGGGGTGCAAGAATTGCGCTCCTTCGTCGCCATCTTAAACCAATCGGTGCAACTCGGCGTCAGCATCAGCAACGTGCTGCGAGGACAGGCCGAAGAGATGCGGGAACAGCGCCGCCAGCGAGCACAAGAGCTCGCCCACCAGGCCACCGTCAAGATCATCTTCCCTTTGGTGTTTCTCATCTTCCCCGCCCTGTTTATCGTCATCCTGGGACCGGCCATCACCATTTTCGCCGAACTGTTCAGCAGCATGAGCCCCTAATCACCTCATCATCCGACCATGGTTTTCGATCCCCATAGCGATCCCCTCTACCAACAAGCCATGCAGGCCCTGCAAGAGGGCCAATGGCAGGAGGCCATCCAGAGTCTGGAGGAGCTTCTCGCGCGCTATCCGGAAAACGAGGCCATCAAGCAGTTCCTGGATGAAGCCATCCTGAAACAGAAGCTGGAGTCCAGCAGCGGGCGGTCCGTCCATCCCCGCCGGTGGCCAGCCTGGGTCCGACGCTATCTGCTGGGCGTCGCCATCATCCTCTTCCTGGCCGGTGCCATCGCCCTGGGCATTCTCTTCATCAACCAGCGCATTTTACCCGCCATGGCGGAGGTGCAAAAGGAATATCAGGTCAAAGCCATGCTGGAAGAGGGGTGGATATATCTGGCTCGTGGGGAATTGGATCAGGCGGATGAGGTGTTTCATCGGGCGGGCGCGCTGGATCCAGGAGCGCCCAAGGTCCTGGACGCGCTGAGCGCCATTCAACGCCAACGCCAGGCAGAGCGGCTCTATCAAGAAGGCGTGCGCTTACAGGAAGAGGGGAAATACCAGGAAGCCCTGGAATACTTCATGGAGTACATCACCCAAACCCCCTATCATCGAGACGCGCCCCAACGCATTCTGGAGGCAC
>DUEQ01000206.1 GCA_011192085.1 Caldilineae bacterium | reverse complement strand
TGAGGAAAGGGTAGTCAAGGTGAATGGCGATGGCGGATTCTTCTAGGCGAAGCGCCCCGATTTCTCGATAACGCCCGAGGAGGGCTTATGGATTCGGCCTTGCAGACCCAAATGAAGCAGACAGCGGCCCGTCACGCGCTTTCGCTGGTGCGCGATGGCATGACCCTGGGCCTGGGCACAGGATCGACCACCGCGTTTTTCGTGCAATATCTGGGCGCAGCCCTGCGCGCGGGCGCGCTGAAGGCTATCCGGGGCGTGCCCACCTCTGAGGCTACGGCCCACCAGGCGCGCGCCCTGGGCATCCCCCTGATTTCCCTGGATGATGTTCCTTATCTGGACCTGGCCGTGGATGGCGCGGATGAGGTGGACCCGGACCTCAACCTGATCAAGGGGCTGGGCAAGGCCCTGCTGCGGGAGAAGCTGGTGGAGGTCCACGCTCGCGCATTCTGGGTGATTGTGGATGAGAGTAAACTCTCCTCGCAACTGGGGGAACGCGTGCCCTTGCCTGTGGAGATCCTCCCCTTTGCAGCTAAGGCCACGGTGCGTTTTCTGAACAGCCTGCCAGCCTGCCGGGCCGAGCTGTGGCTGCGCGAGGATGGCGAGCCCTGGGTCACGGACAACGGCCATTATCTGGCCCGCTGCTGGTTCGACGGAGGCATTCCCGACCCCGCCGGCCTTTCCTCCACGCTGTTATCCTGGCCTGGCGTCATGGAGCATGGTTTGTTTCTGGGCATGGCCGCGGGCGTCATCGTCGCCACGCCCGCGGGGGTGAAGGTGATGGAAAGGGCGTAAGCGACGGTGCGCCTTGGCGGCTTGGCGTGCGGTTCCTATTTTTGAAACAACGCTTCCGCCATCGCCTTCGCCCGTCGGGCGGCTTCGCGGAAGGTGCGAGCCAGGGCCTCTTCATCCACCACTTGCACCGAAGTCAGCGTTTTCATGTCCTCGAAGGTGAGATCGGTTTCCAGGGCCAGCGCGGCCACGCCCGCCATCATTTTCGCCGCCACCCAACGGGCGTCGAGAGGGGGCAGGCCCGCGTCGACGCCCGCCTGAGTCATTCCCTCCAGAACAGGCAGCAGCCAGCGCATGGACGCGCCTGTCAGGCCCACAGCCCAATCCATTTGCTCATCCTCAATGACAATGCTGTCTCCCAGCACATTCAAAATCGCCTGCACCTGGGTGCGAACTCCCAGCGTGCACGCCTGGCCATAGGCCACAGGATTCACCCCGCGGCCGATGAGGGAGAGCGCGTTGGGCATGACGCGGGCCATCGCCACGGAGTCGGGGAGGATGGCTTCCAGCCGGGCCATGGACACCCCCGCGGCGAAGGAGATGACGATCTGCCCTTCCTTCAAGCGCGGCGCGAACGCGTGCAGCGCGTCGAGCGTGGCCCGCGGGGGCGCGGCAAGGAGCCAGATGTCGGCCCGGCAGCAGGCGTCGGCCAGGGGGCAGACCTTGAGGCCGAATTCGCGCTGCACCCGGGCCCCGCGGGCCGGATCGTCGTCGCAGACCATGAGCTGGCTGGCGGGCAGGCCCGCGCCTTGCAATCGTTGGATGAGGATGCGTCCGATGACGCCGGGGCCGATGAGCGCCAGGCGTTGATCTTGCAGCGCCAGGAGTTCGCGGGGCAGTCGGGGCGAGGGACGGGAATGCAGGCTCATGGTTGTTTCCGACAGATCATGACGGGCGTTGCGGCCTGGTGCACCACGTCATTCACGGTGGAGCCCAGGATGGCGGCCAGGAAGCGGCTGTGACCATACGCGCCGATGAGAATGAGGTCCACGTTTTCCTCGTCCGCCGCGATCAGAATCTGCTCAGCCACATGCCCTTTCACCAACCGCCGTTTGGCGCTCAGGCCCTTTTCTCGGGCCAGGGCTGCGGCCTCGAAGCTGGCCGCGGTCCGATCATGCTTCCCGTCATCCACGGTGAGAATGATAAGGCGGCGGTCCTTCTCCAGGGCCAGGTGCATGGCGATCTCCAGCGCGTCTCGGGCCCGGTCGCTGCCGTCATACGCCACCAGCAGGGTGTTGAGGGGGCGGGGGTCGCTGACCGTGGCCAGGACGGGACAGGGGGCGTGGCGCACCACGGCCTCGAACGTGGAGCCGAACAGCGGGCCACGCCACTTGCCGCCCACCCCGCGGCGACCCATGACCACCAGGTCCGCGTTTTGGGCGTATTCGAGGATGATCTCAGGCACGATGCCGGTCTCGAAGTAGGTTTCGATGGTCACTCCCGCGGTCGCGGCTTGCTGACGCAGATCGCGCAAGGCTTTCTCGCCCAGCTCTTTGAACTGCTTGCGGATGTTTTCAGATTGCTGCAACATCATCGGGTCGCAGCCTGGCGATAGGGGGTCCATCGCGTCGGCTGAGGCCCAGCAGGGCGAGGAGATGACCTTTTCATCCGCGATGTAGAGGCCGATGAGCTGGCTTCCCTCTTCCTGAGCGAGGGCGATGGCGTGATGGGCGGCCACCCAACTCTCGCTGGAGTTGTCGATGGGAATGAGGATGCGTTCGAACATGATAATCCTCCTGTTTTGACAACCGTGAACCTCGTTGACTGATAAATCTTCTGGTCGCATCGATGATGCTGTCGACGGAGGTCGACAAGCGGCCACAGGCCCCCAGCCCTGATTTCAATGGGCGGGGCGGCTTGCAGTTGAGATGGACGACGCCCTTCCCGCGCCGGCTCAGCGCAGGATCTTGGGTTTGACGAGCCATTGCAGATAACCCGCGCCCGGTTGAACCGCGCGCCAGCGGTCGGCGTCGAGGCGCAGGCTGGCGATGGCCGCGGTGGGCATGCGCACCGCGCCGCCCCCCAACAGAGCGATGATGCCCTCCATGCCCGGATTGTGGCCCACCAGCATGATCCGATCCGCGTCGTCGGACTGGTCGCGGATGACAGCCAGCAACATGTTGGGCGAGGCCAGGTAGATGCGCGAGTCGAATTCGAGCTGGCCTGTGAAGCGCGCTTCTCGCGCCACATATGCCGCGGTGAGGCGGGCGCGTTGGGCCGGGGAGCTGACAATGCGCTGGGGGAGGAGGTCGCGCCGGGCCAGAAACGTGGCCATGAGAGGCGCGTCGCGATGCCCGCGGGCGTTGAGCGGGCGCTCGAAGTCAGACCGATATTGCGCGCCCCAGTCCGACTTGGCATGGCGCATAACCAACAGAGTTTTCATGACTCGTCCTCCTAAACTTATTGTAATCTCGAATGCTGTTCAATACAAGG
>DUEQ01000205.1 GCA_011192085.1 Caldilineae bacterium | reverse complement strand
TCACATCGCCACTACTTGAGAAAACCGCGCGCTTTCAGATAATCCACGATCTGATGCGCGTTTTCCTCTGCGGTGTGATTCACCGTATCCAGGACGATCTCGGGATTGTGGGGCGGCTCGTAGGGATCGTCGATGCCGGTGAAGCCTTTGATCTCGCCCCGACGGGCCTTCGCATACAGACCCTTCACATCGCGCTCCTCGCACACTTCCAGGGGCGTATCCACGAAGACCTCGATGAAATTTTCGGCGCCAACCATGTTGCGCACGTCATTACGCGTGGCTCGATAGGGGCTGACCGCGGCGCAAACAGCCACCCCGCGATGCCGCACGATCTCCGAAGCCACAAAGCCGATGCGACGGATGTTGATATCCCGGTCCTCCTTGCTAAACCCCAACCCTTTAGAGAGATGGGTGCGCACCACATCGCCGTCGAGCTGGGTGACCTGACGACCATGTTCCAGCAACAGGGTGGTCAGAATTTCAGCCGTCGTGGACTTGCCCGAGCCGCTGAGGCCCGTAAACCACACGGTGAAGCCCTGCTTATGCTTGGGCGGATAGCTGTCGGCTAGGATCTCGGCGACTTCGGATCGGGTGAACCACTCGGGCAGAGCTCGCCCGTTATTCAGATACTCGTCCCGCACCTGGGTGCCAGAGATGGACGCGGTGCGGGCGTTGGGAGGCAGCTTGTCGATCTCCTCGTAGCGGTCCTCGTCAGGCAGATAGACGAGCATCTTGAAGGGGACGACGTTGACGCCCAGTTCCTCGCTGAAGGATTCCGCCAACGCTTGCGCATCGTAAGGGCCGTAGAAGGGCTCCCCTTTTGAATTCTTGCCAGGTCCGGCATGATCGCGGCCCACGATGAAATGATTGGCGCCGTAGTTGCGGCGGATGAGCATATGCCACACAGCCTCGCGCGGTCCAGCCATGCGCATGGCCAGGGGCAGCAGGCTCAGCACAACGCTGCCGGGCGCATAGTATTTCTCGGTCAGCACTTTATAGGTGCGGACGCGGGTGTAATGATCCACATCTCCAGGACGAGTCATGCCCACCACCGGATGCAAGAGCAACGTGCCATCGATGGCGGCGGCGGCCCGTTTCGTCAACTCCTCATGCACGCGATGTAGAGGATTGCGAGTCTGGAAGGCCACCACATTGCCCGTGGGAGAGGATTCCTCCAATCGAGCGCGAGTCTGGGCCGGGGTCATGCGCAGCTCCCTGAAGTCATAGCGCAGAGGCAGTTGCAATACCCGTAAGCGGCCGGAGATGTTCAACTTGCCCCAACGGTGCATTTCTGCCACCAGGGGATGGCGCAGGTCCGTTGTGCCGAACACCTTTTCCGCGGTCTCGTTGATATCCCACTCGTAAATCTCTTCGATGGTCATCAGGGCCAGGATATTGTTCTTCTGATCCCGCAACGCGATCTCTTGCCCCAGCCGAATGTCCGGGCCAGGCTCCACGGGTAGGGTAATGGGAATGGGAAAGACCGCGCCATGACTCAGGCGCATCGTATCGAGCACGCTCTGATAGTCCTGTTCCCCCATGAAGCGATCCAGCGGCGAGAAGGCGCCCGTCGCCAACAATTCAAGATCACAGATGGAACGTTCAGAAAGCTGGATGGAGGGCAGCTTCCCTGCATAGCGTTTCAAGTGATCCAACTCCTCCACGGGAGCCATGAGCGGCGCTGGTGGTATTCGGGTCCCAGCCCACCCGAAATCAAAGCCATACAGAAGGTTCTTGACATTAAAGCCCTGCGTGCCTAACACCCCGGCCGCCAGAGCCGCGGTGTGTCCCGTATAACAGTAAAGGACAACCTCGTTTTCCCCGCCCCGCGCCGCGTGGGC
>DUEQ01000204.1 GCA_011192085.1 Caldilineae bacterium | reverse complement strand
GTCGGCGTGGGCGTGATGGTGGGGGTGGGTGACGCCGTGGGCGTGGGGGTGAAGGTGGGCAGTTCGGGCAGGGTGAAGGGCAGGGTGGGCGTCGGCGCCAGGGGCAGCGCGTCCCGGCTGATGAAGGTGGGCGTGGGGATGGGCGTGGGCGCTTGCGCCACCTCGGGCTGGCGGGCGTTGATGAGGAATAACGCCAAGGCGATCAGGGCCAGGATGAAGGCGATCAAAAGTGAGCTACACGTGTTGAGACGTTGTTGAACGCGGCTTCGGGGCATGGGTCGAGAGGATCTCTTTGGGTGGGATGGGTGAACTTCGCCATTGTAGCACAATCTGGCGGTCAGAGGGGCATTTCTGACGCCGACGCGATTCCGCTGGCTGTTCTGAGGTGGGACGATGGTCCACAGTAAGGCGTTGAATTTGACACCGACGCCCCCCTTCTCTATACTTGAATTGCTTCCTTCTTGCGCCCTCGTAGCTCAATGGCTAGAGCAACGGTCTTCGGAACCGTAGGTTGGGGGTTCGAGTCCCTCCGAGGGTGCTTGTTTCCGATTCCATCAGCTACGCAGCAGGTCGTTGCGTAGCTATTTCTTTGTGAGGTCAAAGATGTCCATCAAAATCGCTATTCCCACCGACGACGGCGTGACTATCTCCCGGCATTTCGGTCAGGCCAGGGCCTTCCTCGTGGTCACCATGGAGGAGGGTGAGATCATCGACCAGGAACTCCGGGAGCTGCCCAATGCGGGCGGGCATGATCATCACCATCATCACGACCACGATCACGATCATCATCACCACCACGGCATGGGGGGCAACCCCGCGCACATGGCGAAGTTCGAGCATGTGCGGGATTGTCAGTTTCTCATCGGCGGCGGCATGGGGCAGCCTGCCATGCAACGGTTGCAAGCCATGGGCCTGCAAGTGGCGCTGACGGATCATAGGCGGATCGCGGACCTGCTGGATGAGGTGAAGTCGGGCCAGGTGAAGCATAATCCCCGTCGCGTCCATCACCACCACTGAGCACCACTGAGCATTGTTTCGAAAATCAAGTTGGCTTGGCCTGCGAAGACGTTCTGACGACAACGTTGGCCGAGTTTCAAATGTCAAGTGTGAAACGTCAGGACGTGACGCATGACGTTTTGACGTTTGACGAAGTTGGCTGCCCGCGCCAGATTGGCGTACGAGACTTTCATCGGCATCGACGGGCTATCGCTCGTGGCGCCCGCAGAGATATCCATGTCATCCCCTGACCCCGACACCCTCCCGCCTCATTACCGCCGCAACTTCATCGCCGGGCTGGTGCATGGCGTTTTCTTCCAGGCCTCGGCCGCGCTTTCCAGCATCCACACGGTGTTGCCCAGCCTGGTGGCCGCGCTCACGCCCGCGGCCAGCGCCGTAGGCATGATGGCGACTTTGCAGAGCGTGGGGCAGGTGCTGCCTCAGCTCTACACGGCCTATGTCGTGGACCGCATGGCCCGGCGCAAGCCGTTGCTGCTGTTTATTATCACCTTCCGCTTCATCTCCTTTCTGCTGTTGGCGGGGATGGTGTATGCGTATGGATTGACGCGTCCCATGCTGGTGCTGGCGGCGTTGCTGGTTCTGTTCGGTGCATTCTCTTTGCTCGGGGGCATGGGATCGGTGGTGTATGCCGACATCTTTTCTCGCGCCATCCCCGCTCGACGTCGGGGGCGCTTCGCGGGCATCAAGCAGTTTTTTGGTTATCTGCTCGCCATCCTGTCGGGATATTTTGTAAAATGGGTGTTGGGGCAGCCTGAGCGCTTCCCATTTCCCAATAATTATGCCATTATTTTAGGCGCCAGCGGTGTCACCCTGGCCATCGCTTTGCTTGGTTTCGCTCTTATCAAAGAGCCGCCAACTCCGCAACGACGGGTGTTGCATCATCGTAACGCCATCTGGGGCACCGCGTTTCAGCTTTTCAAAAGCAGTTCCAGTTTACGCGTCCTCATCCTGGTGCAGGCGCTGATCATGCTGAATCTGGCCATCGCTCCCTTCTTCGTCATCCACGCCAAAAAGGATCTCGCCATCCCTCCCGCCACTGTGGGCGTCTATCTCTCGCTGCAGATGACGGGCGCGGCCTTGGCCAACATCCCCTGGGCCTGGCTGTCGGACTATCGCGGCAATCGGGCGGTGATCATCGGCATTGCCCTGACGGGCTTGCTGACAACCCTGCTGGCTTTGATGACGCCGGCCTCGCTAAGCTGGCTCTATGGCGGCGTTTTCATCCTGCTGGGCGCCGCCATCAGCGGCGCCTCCGTGGGTTTTGCCAACATCATCCTGGAGATGGCGGATGACGCCACCCGCCCTGTATGTGTGGCCCTACGAAATAGCGCTCTTCTGCCCATAGCCATCGCGCCCCTGCTGGTGGGCGTCCTCACCCGTTGGTTCACCTATCCCACCCTGTTCGCAGCTTCGGCCCTCATCGCCCTCAGCGCTCTGTTCCTTGCCGTGTTCCGTCTTCCCGAACCCCGAGACCATCCCGATGTGATCTGTTCGCTATGAAAATCCGTAATCGTCACGGCCATTTCAATCTCATCGCTCCTTTCTACGATCGCTTTTTCGGAGGCATGCGGCATGATCTGTTGCTCCAGCATTTGGACGTGCAGCCAGGCATGGTGGCGTTGGATATCGGAGGCGGCACGGGGCGGGTGGCTCAGCATGTGGCCAGGCGGGGCGGCCAGATCGTTATCGTCGATCCCTCGCCGGTGATGTTGAAAGAGGCCCGGCATAAGGGATTGCCCGGCGTGCGGGCGCTGGCCGAGCAGCTTCCCTTTCCTGCGAACAGCATCGACCGCATCCTCATCGTGGACGCGTTCCACCACTTCGCCCGGCAGGAGATGGCTGCGCGGGACCTGATGCGGGTGTTGAAGCCGGGCGGGCGCATCCTCATCGAGGAGCCGGACTTGCGCTTTACAGGGACCAAGCTCATCGCGGTGATGGAAAAGCTGGCTCTGATGCAGACGCATTTCATGTCACCCCCCGACCTGGCTGCGCTCTTTGAAGCCCACGGCGCGCGTTTGATCGACATCCTCGTAGAAAACATCAACGCCACCATTATCCTCACGAAATAAACGATGGACGGTGGAGATGCATGACCTATCGTCCACCCTCCATCGTTTTTTTCATCGGTATCTACGAATTATCGTTCAGT
>DUEQ01000203.1 GCA_011192085.1 Caldilineae bacterium | reverse complement strand
GTGGGCAACACGGGCGCGGTGCTCACCGCGGGGCATATGGTCTTTCGCCGCATCCGCGGGGTGCATCGGGCTGTGCTCACGGTCCCCTTTCCCAACTTCAGCGGCTTTCATCTCTTCGGCGACGTGGGGGCCAACACCGACTGCAAGCCTGAATGGCTGGTGCAATGGGCGCATATGCTCGCCATCTACGCCAAGGCGTTGCTGGATATCGAGAATCCTCAGGTGGCCTTCCTCGCCAATGGCGAAGAGACGGGCAAGGGGAATCAGCTCATCAAGACCGCGCAGGTGCTCATGGCCCAGCGCAATCATCTGAACTACATCGGCGTGGTCGAGCCCAAGGAGATGATGGCTGGCCAGGCCGATGTGGTGATCACCGACGGCTTCACCGGCAACATCGCTGTGAAGCAGTCGGAGGCTGTGGCGAAATTCATCTTTCAAACCCTGCGGGATGAACTCATGGCCCGGCCCCGTTCGAAGGTGGGCGCGGCCCTGGCCCGCCCCGCATTTCACGCCATCCTTGAACGGTTGAACAACAAAGAGCATGGCGCGGCCCTGCTGCTGGGCCTCAACGGCCTGGTGACGGTGGCCCATGGTCGTTCCAAGCGGGATAGCATTTACTATGCGCTCAAGACCACCGATCGTCTGGTGGAAGCGGATGTTTTGGAAAAAACTCGTCATAAAATCGAATCGTTGCCCCATTTTCAAGTGCCATCCCGAGAGAAGACATCATGACCTTTGAACCTCCATCCCGCAGTCAACTTATCGAACTGGCGAGGCGCTTGCAGGATGCGCCCGCGGCCGTGCGGGAGCTCATTCTGGAAACGCTGAAATCCTTGGAAAAGCCCCATCTTCCTCCGGCCGCGATCGCCGAAGATGTGCTCAGCAAGACGAAGAATCTCTCGGCCGACGTCCTCGACCAGGCGCTCCATCTCGCCCGCGAGGGGCTCCGACGTCGGGTTGTGGTGACCGGCCTGGGGGCCATCACGGCGGTGGGGCAGAACGTCACCGAGATGTGGGAGAATCTGGTGGCGGGCCGTTCCGGCATCGACTATGTCACCCTATTCGATGCATCTCCCTATCCCTCGCGCGTCGCGGGCGAGGTGAAGGGATGGGAGCCCACCCGTTATTTGGCCCGTAAAGAGGCCCGCCGCATGGCCCGTTGCTCTCAGTTTGCAGTGGGCATGGCGCAGCAGGCTTTGGAAGGTGCGGGGCTGCCCACAGACGGCTCCCTGGGCGAGCGCACCGCCACCGTCATCGGCACGGGCCTGGGGGGATTTGAGATCTATCAGCAGGCCATCACCGACGCCGCGCATCGCGGGCGATATCGCATTTCGCCCATGGTGGCGGTGGGGGGGCTGCCCAACATGCCCGCGTTCCACATCAGCCAGCGCTTCGGCGCGATGGGACCTCTCACAACGGTGGTGACAGCTTGCGCCGCGGGCACGCAGGCCGTGGGCGAAGCCGCGGAGCTCATCCGCCGCGGGTTTGCCGACGTGGTGATCTCTGGCGGCGTCGAGGCCCTGGTGGGTGATATGTTCTTTGCCAGTTTCTCGTCGATGAAAGCCATCAGCACCCGCAACGATCCGCCCCAGAAGGCCAGTCGGCCCTTCGACGCAAATCGGGACGGTTTCATCATCAGCGAGGGCGGGGCCGCGCTGATCCTCGAAGATCTGGAGCACGCCCTGGCCCGCGGCGCGCGCATCTACGCGGAGGTCATCGGCCATTCCGCGTCGGCTGACGCCTATCATGTGGCTGCGCCCCATCCCGAAGGCCAGGGCGCCCAAAACGCCATGCGTTGGGCCATCGAGGATGCGGGGATTACGCCGGAGGATGTGGATTACATCAACGCCCACGGCACCAGCACGCGCCTGAACGACAAGACCGAAACCTACGCCATCAAGAAGATCTTCGGCGAGCATGCGTATAACCTCGCCATCAACTCCACCAAATCGATGATCGGGCACGCATTCGGCGGGGCGGGCGCGATCGAAGCCGTGGTTAGCGTCCTCAGCGTCTTCCACGATCTGCTGCATCCTACCATCAACTACGAAACCCCCGATCCCGAATGCGATCTGGACTATGTGCCCAACCAGGCCCGCAAGCAGCGCGTGAACATCGCCCTCTCCAACTCCTTCGGATTGGGCGGACAGAACGCCTGTCTGGTTGTCAAGAAATTCGCCTGACTTTTTCACTTTTCACTTTTTACTTCCTGTCAGCCTCGGCCAACGTTGCTGCCGAAATCTTTTCGCAAGGGACGCCAAGGTTATTCTTAAAGCAGGAGATGCTATGCGCGTTTACGCGAACAATGAAACCATCGTCAAAAAAGGAAAGCTAGGCCGTCGCCTGAGCGTGGCGGGCCTGCTCATTCTCGGCTTGGGCATGCTTGTCTCTTACGCCCCTGTCATGATCCAGAAATGGATCGATGCGGGCAACCCTTTGGCCCAAAATCCCTTCATCCTCTGGCTTTATAAGGGGGGATGGTTCTATTTCTCCATCGGCGCGCTCATTGGCGGCTTCATCATGGGCCAGATCGGCAATAGCTACATGCGTCGTTTTCTGCGCCCCAACCGGCCCGATATGACGGTCGCCAAGGCGCTTAAGGGGTTCGATGATCGCAATCGGCTTTACGTCTGGGCCAGCCCCATCGATCTGGCCTTTGTCGGGCCCGCGGGCGTCTACGCCATCGTGGGGCGGGACCTGGCCGGGGCCATCGAGTTCGTCGACGGCAAGGTGAAAACGCCTTTCTCCCTTCGCAAGCTCCTCCTCTTCTTCGGCGATGAGAGCGGCGGACGCCCCCTGGACGAAGCTGAGATGGATGCCGAGAAGCTGGAGAAATGGCTCAAGGAGCAATTGGGCGCGGACGCGCAGATTGTCGTCAAACCCTTGGTTGTGTTCACCAACGACAAGGTCAACCTGAAGGTCAGCGATCCCGATGCGCCCGTCATCCCTTACAAACAACTCAAATCCTATCTTCGCAGCCAACTCAAAAGCAAGCCCATCACCAAACCCACCTTACAGCGGGTGGTGGAGGTGATGGACGCCTACGCGGAAGGCGCGGGCGCTGTCCCCATCACAGGCAAAGAAGCGTAAAAACAAAGACTCCCGCCCAATTCGGCGGGAGTTTCTTTTTGGGTCAGAAGATGCGGTCGAGTTTGACGGGCTTGCGCGCCGGTGTGGTGACCACGAACGTTTGCGAGCAGCCCAGCTCCAGGCCCGGCGGGTTCTCGGGGGGCTGGGGCGGCTGGACGCCCAGCTCCTCATATTCTCGGCTCAGTTCAAGCAAGTATTCGTGAATGGAATCCGCGGCCTTGCGCGCGCCCGCCATGGCCGTAACCACCAGGTCGGCGCCGTTCACCACGTCGCCCGCGGCCCACAGACCGATGCGCGAGGTCATGCCCGTTTCGGGGTCCACCAGGATCTCTCCCCAGCGCTTGGTCTCCAGATCGGGGATGGCTTTGGCAAACTTCTCGTCGGGCCAGAAGCCCAGGGCCAGCACGACAATGTCCACGTCGGTGATGAATTCGCTGCCGGGGATGGGGACGGGGCGTCGGCGGCCCGATTTGTCCGGCTCGCCCAACTTCATGCGGCGCAGCTCCACTTGGGCCAGCCGCCCGTCCGGGCCAGGGATGAAGCGCACCGGCTGGGTGAGGAATTCATATTCCACGCCCTCATCCTTGGCGAATTGTCGGTCCTCCTCCCGACCAGGCATCTCCGCCTCGGAACGGCGATAGCTGAGGATCACGCGGCCTGCGCCCGCGCGCACCGCGGAGCGCACGCAGTCGGAGCTGGTGTCGCCGCCGCCCACGACCATGACCGTTTTGCCCTCGATGTCGGGCCGCTCCAGTCCGGGCGGGAACATCTCCTCGGGCAGGTTCAGGGCGATGAGGAAGTCGAGGGATTTCCAGACGCCGGGCAGGTCCTCGCCCTCGGTGCCCATGGTGGCGGGGATCTCCGCGCCGATGGCGATGAGCACCGCATCGTACTCGTAGAGCAGGTCCTCTACATGGGGATGGCCGGGATCGTTCACCGTCGTATTGCAGATGAACCGCACGCCCGCCTTTTCGCATCGCTCCACCAAACCCTTGACCTTGTCCTTCTCCAGCTTGAAGTCGGGGATGCCATACATGAGCAGGCCGCCGGGCTTGGGATGGCGTTCGTAAACGTCCACATGATGCCCTTTCAGGGCCAGCAGTTCGGCCGCGTGCAGGCCTGCAGGCCCCGATCCCACGATGGCTACGGTGCGGCCCGTGGGCGGTTGCTGCTCTTGCTCTAAGATCTCATCATACAAGCCCTCGCGACGCACCCAATCCGCCAGGAAGTACTCCACCTTGCCGATGTAGACGGGCGGTTCGTACGCGCCCACCACGCAGGACCCTTGGCAGAGGCGCTCTTGCGGGCACACGCGACCGCATACCTCGGACATGGTGCTGTTTTTGCGGAAGGCGAGATAACCTTCCTTGAACTCGCCCCGGGCGGTATGCCACATGGCCAGGGGGATGTCGTTGTGCACCGGGCAGGCGGTGAGACAGGCCTGGGGTTCGGGGCACTGGATGCAACGGGCGGCCTCGATCTTGACCGTGTCCTCGTTGTATCCCAGGTAAACTTCATGAAAATTAAAAACGCGCTCCTCCGGGGGCTGTTTCGGAACGGGAACGCGTGGGATGAGTAAAAGCTCTTTGCGATCGATATGACGTGCGCCAGTGATTTCGAACATGGGAAAGTCTCTCGCGAAGTGCCAAATGGGGAGCCGATCCCCATTGACCGGCTCCTCAAGGGAGTGTTTTTATACAAGATGTCACCATGCGATGGAGGGGACGATGAAGGGACGGTGACATCAAGCGCCCCTATTGTAATTCAGATTGCCAGAAAAACGCCATTTTCGCGAACCGAAAAATGGAGGCGCGCGACCATCATTTTCCGCCAATGACATCCAAAGCGATATGGCGGCTTGTGCCCAGATCGATTCGCCATCCCGCGGGTCTGACGCTTCGAGCCTGTTATGAACTCGCTGCGATTCCCAAGCCAAAAGCTCCATCTGTGGGATATGATCTCCATCCTTGTCCCTCGCCCTGTGTTGACCTAAACTATACGTGAAATGACCATCTTTGCCATTTTCTCCGACGTCCATGACCGCCGCGACCGCCTGGAGCGGGCGCTGGGCTTTCTGGCAACCCGGGAGGTGGACCGCTATCTCCAATTGGGCGATCTGGGCCCGAGCCCCCTTGCTTTGCTCGATCCCCTGTCCGTGCGCCATACGTTTGGCAACTGGGAGGTGAGCCAGCTCCACCATTTCCCGCCCGAGCGCCAACCTGAGATCGCGGCCTGGCCCGCGCAATGGCGAGGGGAGGGCTGGCTCGCGGCCCACGCCAGTCCCCTCTTCCCTTCCGAATGCACCGACCTGACCGCGACCCGGCGTTATATGGCCCAACATCGCCCCCGTTGGATGCAGCTCTTTCCCAGCCTGCTGCACGACGAGAAGGCCGTGTGGGCGGCTTTCGCCGAACTGGGGAGGCAGGGCCGTCGCGTCTTCTTCCACGGCCACACCCACGTTCAGGCTGTGCAGCAGCTCGATCCCGATAACCGCTACCGTCGTCTCCAGGGTCCCATCATCCGGCTCCACCCCGACGCGCTTACCCTAGTGGGCGTGGGCTCCGTGGGCGCGCCCCGCGATGGCAACGCCCTCCGTTGCGTCCTCTTCGACGACGAGGCCTGGGAGGTGGAGCTGGTAGGGATTGAGGATTAGGGATGACCATGACAAACCCCTATGGCGTCGATCCCTCCCGCTTTACCCTGATCCCTCGCGTGCTGGTCATCGCCACCCGCGAGGAGGAGGTGTTGCTGCTGAGACGCGCCGAGCATAAGCGGCTATGGCCCGGCCTCTACAACGCGCCCGGCGGGCATGTGGAGCGGGGCGAGACCCCCGTCGAGGCCGCGGTCCGGGAGCTGGCCGAGGAGACCGGCCTGCGAGCAAGTCGCCTGGAACTACGCGGCCTCCTCATCGGCGACGCGGTGGGGGAGCTGCCGGGCGTGATCCTGTTCATCTATCATGCCCAAGTCTCGGGCGAGCTCCACGCCCGCAACCCCGAAGGCGTCCCCCACTGGATCCCTCGCGCCCAACTCCCTCACATCCCTACCCTGCCCGACCTGCCCCTCATCCTCCGCCACGTCCTCGACCAGTCCGCGTTTTTCACCCTCTACAAAACCCCGCGGGCCGATGGCAGCGAGGACGTGCGCATCATTATGGATGATGAAAAATCACTATTGAATCTCGACGTTTGACGTTTGTAGTGAATGAACCCTACGTTGCCT
>DUEQ01000202.1 GCA_011192085.1 Caldilineae bacterium | reverse complement strand
TGAAAATAGCATTTTCGAGATACATAATGAGTTGCGTTCCGAGTTCGTTTATGGCCATACATCCCTCGAACGCATCACGCCAGTGATTGCTGACGTGCGTGATTGGCCTCGATTGAAACAAGTGTTTGCCGCTTATCGCCCCGGTCTGGTTTTTCATGCTGCGGCGCACAAGCATGTGCCTCTGATGGAAGCCAATCCCATCGACGCCATCACCAACAACATTTTGGGCACGCATTTCCTGTTGGAAACCTGTCTGGCTTACGATGTGCAGCGTTTCGTTCTCATCTCAACCGATAAAGCCGTGAATCCAGCCAATATCATGGGGGTGACCAAACGGATGGCGGAATTGCTGACCCTGGATGCGGCTGCGCGAAGCGGTCGCCCCTATGTGGCTGTGAGGTTCGGCAATGTCCTTGGCAGCCGCGGCAGCGTAGTTCCCTTTTTCAAAAAACAGATCGCCGCGGGCGGTCCCGTCACTGTGACCCACCCTGAGGTAACCCGATACTTCATGACCATTCCCGAAGCCGTGCAATTGGTGTTGCAAGCTGGCGCGATGGGGCGACAAGGCGAGCTTTTCATGTTGGAGATGGGCGATCCCGTGAAAATTGTCGATTTGGCCCGCGACCTCATTCGACTTTCAGGGCTCACGCCAGATGAGGATATTCAAATCAAATTTATCGGTTTACGTCCGGGTGAAAAATTGGCCGAAGAGCTCTATCAAGGGCACGAAGACCATGCGCCTACCGAGCATGAAAAGATATTGCGAGTGACCTCCCGCTATCAACAACCACAGGACCTGGCGCAGGCTCTGGATTTGCTATATGATCTCTCCCGCACAGGGCGCGTACGTGACGCTCTGGCCCTAATCGCCGGGCTTGTGCCCGAATACAGGCCTCCTGCGGAGGTCTTCCCTCGTACTGTAGAAGACATCGCCCACGCCAGCGGCGACCCAGACATCGACGATCCCGATTTTCCCATCCCCCTCTCCGCCCGCTGGTATTGACGTCATTTTTCAGCACACCAAATCATATCTCTCCAGTCTCTATCGGGAATGCGGTGTAAATGTTCAGGAATTTATGAATCTGTAAAGACATAATGTGATGACGCCGCGCCTCCACCTCACTCCGCCCCCTTGCCCACTGATTACTGTTTACTGAACACTCCTCACCGCCCCGCCCGTCGGGGTCTTTTTTTGCCTTCGTCCAACGTTCGATGTCCAACGTCAGACCTCTGACCTCTGATCTCTGCCTTCCGACATCCGACTAATTACTGAATACCGCAATGCTCCCTCCCGCCTTTCGTCCACTCACTCAACCCCTCACTCCCTCAACCACGCGGCCCTACGACCACCTCACCTGGCTCGACGCTAATCGCCTCGCGCCCGCGGCCGCCCGCGTTTTGGCCCATGAACCCCTGCCAGCGGAGACACGCGCCTATCTGGACGCAGCCTACGCCCAGGCCCGGGCGCAGTGGCTACTGCGCAAGACCGCGCTGCAGCGCTTCCTTGCCCTCATGAACCAAGAGCCCAGCCTGCCCGTCATCCTCCTCAAGGGCGCGGCCCTGGCCCTCACCCTCTACGACGATCCCGCCATCCGTCCCATGAACGACATCGACCTGCTGGCGCCACCGGAGCGCCTGATGGATGGGGTGGCGCGATTGCGGCAGGCTGGGTATGAGGAATCGGGCCTGGCTCCCGGCAGCGACGCGGGCTATCTCCATCACTTCATCTTCGTCGACCGGGCCACGGGCGTGCGCTTCGAGCCTCATCGCACCCTGCCCATGCTGCCCGCGGGAAACGCAGGCCTGGATTGGTTCCTGAATCAGACCGAGCGGCATGAGCTGGAAGGCGCGCCTTTCCTCACGCTTACGCCCGCGGCCCAGCTCTTGCACGCCGCAGCCCATGCGGTGCTGGAGCATGGCGGCGAACAATCCGCAGTAGGCGTCTGGTTCTACGACATCGATCAGCTCCTCCGACGTTGGGGCGAGACCCTGGATTGGGAGCAGGTCCTCGCCCGGGCGCAGATCCTGGGCTGGGAGGCGGCCCTGCATCAGGCCATTCATCTGGCTCGGACATGGTTCGGCTCGCCCCTGCCGCGGGCGATTCGGGCGTGGTTGGAGTTCCCCGTGGACCAACTCAGCGGGTATAATGACTTTCGCAGCGCCACATCGCCGCGACGCACGACCAGTCTCGCCGTTCTTCATATCATGCGGGGGCTTACCTGGCGACAACGCATGCAACAGATGATGCACATGCTGCTGCCCTCTCGGGCCTATATGCAACGCCGCTATCCCGGCCTGCCCTGGCTCCTGGCCTATCCCTACCGCTGGTTCGACGCCGCCCGCAAACTACACTGAGAATACGGAACTTCCTGTCCCCCATGCGCTCCCCTTGGCTCTTCGGCCTGCTGGCCCTCCCTCCCATTCCGGTTCTGTTCTTCAGCGCGCACGTTCCCGCGTGGGCGCCCACGGCCGCGATGATCTGGTTGGCCGCGCTCCTGATCGTTCGCAGTGCGGTGACGGGCCGCTGGCTCAGCCACACTCCCGCGGATCTCATCCTCCTGGGCTTGTTGGCATTGTTGCCCCTGGGCCTCTGGGCCGCGCCCGAGCGCGACATCACCCTCCCCCGCACCTACGCCTTCATAGCCAACATCGCCATCTTCTACGCTCTGGCCATGCAGGCCGAAAACGCCGCGTTGCGATGGACAGGCTGGCTTCTGTTGTTGGCGGGCGTGGCGTTCACCATCGCCATTGTGCCGGGGACGAGGTTTTATGCTGAACAGAAGCTGCCTTTCATCGCCAAATCGATGTATGAGATTCTCCCTTCGGGCCTGCGTCTGCCCGGCGATGAAAATGGCTTCAACCCCAACATGGCGGGCGGCCTCCTGGCCCTGTTCCTGCCCCCGGCCCTGGCCCTGAGCATACGTCCGCACCATTGGACGCAGCGCATCCTGGCCATCGTCGCCCTCATCCTGCTTGCCGCCGCCGTGATGCTCACCCAATCCCGGGGCGCGATCCTGGCCTTATTGGTCGCCATCGTCGTCGTCACGGGCGTTTTGATCAATCCCTTGCGCTGGCTGTGGTGGATGGGGGGATGGATCGCGTTGGGCGTGGCCGCGTTGAAGGGAGGCGCCATTTTAGACGCCTTTTTGAATGCTGACCCTAGCGGCAATGGCGTGCATTCCATGGCGCAACGGACGGAGCTCTGGAGCCGGGCCATCTATGCGGGTTTGGATTTTCCCTTCACTGGCATTGGCCTGGGCAGCTTTCCTCGCGTGATGAATTTGCTCTATCCCTCCTTTAAGGTCAACATCACCGCGGACGTGCCCCACGCCCACAACATCTATCTTCAGGCGCTGGCGGAGATGGGCTATCCGGGCCTGGTGCTTTATCTGGCATTTTTCTTCATTCTGCTCTTCAGCCTCAGCCGTCAGATCCGGCAGGCCCAGGATTGGGCCCGTTCCCTGGCTGTGGGCCTGCTGGGCTCACTCACCGTCCTCCTGGTGCACGGCATCGTGGATACGCCCACCTACTCTCCGCTCTCCGCGATTGTCATCTGGGGTCTTTTCGGTCTGATGATGGCAGTGGGAATGTACACCCAACCTTTGATCCCTGACTCCTGACCACAGATTATTCCATGCTCAACTGGTACGGCATTTTCACCAACGCGCTTTGGATCATCGGCGCAACCATCCTGCTGGCTTCACTGAGCTGGAGTTTATACGCTGCGGGCCAGGCCCGAAAACGCTGGCGCTCGCAACTCGCCGCGCCCGGCTTTACCCTCGTCTCCTCTCTGGGATTCATGCTCATCGCCCTGGGATTGGCGTTTCAGCGCGGCAGCGCGCTGTGGCAGGCCGCGATCTGGCTGGCTTTGGCCGCGGCCTTCGCCCTGTCGGCCTGGTTGGCGAATCGAGAGCGACGGGGGCTGAGCGCCGAGCTCAGGCCGTTGTTGCGCCAGGGCATGTCGGGCCCTCGGGGCGTGGCCATCGGCCTGATCCTGCTGGGCGCGCTCATGGGCGGTATGTACGCGGTGACCATTCGGCCCTGGATGCAGCCCGATGAGCCCAGACATTACGAAGTGGTCATGCACAACGCCCGGTTGGGCCGACCAGGCGCTGGCTATCATGATGTGAATCTGGATTGGGAGCGGGAGCTCATCGCGGATATGGAGGCGCAGGACTTTTGGTGGTATGGGTATTCTCTTGTCGGCTGGGATCCAAATAACCTGCCCGAATCCTTCGACGTCATTTGGGCGCCGCGTTACTCCCGAGCATTCTTCCAACTGCCCCTTTACTACGATCTCGCCGGGTTGCTGCTCTACGCCTGGGGCGATGCACTCACCCTCTCGCAATCGGTGATTCTTTTGCGCCTGTTCGGCGTGTTCTGGCTGGTTCTGAGCCTGGGAGGCCTCTACGCTCTTGGACGGGAGCTGTTTCCCGCGCATCCGCAGATCGCCTTGGGCGCACTGGCCTTCGCTGCGCTTTGGCCCTCCCATCTGGCCGCCAACGCCGCGGTCAACAACGATCCCATGGCCGAGGCCCTGGTCATCTGGACCGGATTCTTCGCCATCCGGCTCCTGCGCCGCGGACTCGATTTCAAAACCCTCACCTGGTTTTTCGCCATCCTCATTCTCGCCATTTACACCAAGCGCACCGCGTTCAGCGTGTTGGCTTTTCTGGGAGCGCTTCCCCTGTGGGGCCTGCTTCAGGTCTTTCTGCGTCCCTCGCGACGCGCAAAAATCGTGGGATGGGGAGTCCTTATTGCGGGCATACTGGCCATTCCAGGCCTGTTCTACATTATTCAAGCGACCGGAAAGTATTGGATTCCTGAATCCTTCATGGAAAGCCTGCGTACCGGCGCGTTGCTTCAAGCCCTTCGCGAAGCCCCACTGGACAAATTTGGCGCCACCCTGTTTCGCACGTTTTGGGGGTGGTTCGGTTGGCTGCGCGCGCCCCTGCCCGACGCCATCTATCTCATCGGCGCCGTGGTGACGGCGATCTTGCTGGGTTTGCTGATTTTGGGATACATGGGGATCGTCAGCAAGCGTCTGGCAACGTGGCAGCGGGCGGGCTTGCTTCTCCTACTGACCGCGCTGTTGATTCAGTTGGCCCTGACGTTGGGCAAGGATGTCGTCTATGGGGATTGGAAGGGGGGCTCGGTGCCTCAAATGCGCTATCTCTATCCCGTATTGCCCGCGATGCTTCTTCCCATCTTTCTGGGGCTGTATCGAATCCTCCCGGCGTCGAAACGGCACTTGCTCCTGCCTATCGAGCTGATC
>DUEQ01000201.1 GCA_011192085.1 Caldilineae bacterium | reverse complement strand
TGGTGCCGAAGGAGAAGAATTCGGCCACCTCGGCGATCTCGGCCGCGGTCAGAGCCGCACGCGGGATCTCGATCATGGTCCCAAACTTGTACTCGAATTCGATGCCTTTCTCCTCCATGACCTCTTTGGCGATGCGTTGCAAGCGAGGTTGGATCACCTTGAGCTCGTTCACGTGGCTGACCAGGGGGATCATCACCTCGGGCTTCACGGTCGCGCCCTTCAGGGCCTGATTGGCCGCGGCCTCGAAGATGGCCCGGACCTGCATCTCCACGATCTCGGGCATAACGATACTCAGGCGCACGCCCCGCATCCCCATCATGGGGTTACTCTCATGCAGGCTCTCCACCGCCTGGAGCAGTTCCACCTTCTCGGCCAGCCCCTCAGTTTCGTCCCGGGCCCGCATCTCCGCCACCTCGGTGGCCAGTTCCACCAAGTCGGGCAGGAACTCATGCAAAGGCGGGTCGATGAGGCGGATGATCACAGGCAGGCCATCCATCACCTCGAACAGACCCTCGAAATCGCCCCGCTGGAAGGGCAGGAGTTCGTTCAAAGCCGCGGTGCGCTCTTCCGAGGTCTCGGCCAGGATCATGCGCTGCACGATGGGCAGGCGTTCCTCCTCGAAGAACATGTGCTCGGTGCGGGTGAGGCCGATGCCTTGGGCGCCGAAGTCGCGGGCCCGCTTCGCGTCCGCGGGATAATCCGCGTTGGCCCACACCTCCAGGCGGCGGAACTCATCCGCCCAACTCAGCAGCGTGATGAGATCGGTCTGCTCCTCGAATTTGGGGAAGGTTGTGGGCATCTGCCCGAAGAAGACCTCGCCGCTGCCGCCATCCACCGACAGCCAGTCGCCCTCGTGGATAGTGAGGCCGTGCGCGGTGGCGGTGCGGTTCTCCAGGTCGATGACCATGTCGGACGCGCCCACGACCGCGGGGATGCCGAATTGGCGGGCGACCACGGCCGCGTGGCTGGTGGCGCCCCCCTCGCTGGTGAGGATGCCCTTGGCCGCCAGCATGCCGTGGACGTCATCGGGGCGGGTGAAGGGGCGCACCATGATCACGTCCTGGCCTTCTTCCTTGGCCATGCGTTCCGCGGTGTCCGCATCGAAGTAGACCTGGCCCACAGCCGCGCCCGGCGACGCGTTGACGCCCTTGGCAAAGAGCTTGCCCTCGGCCACGGCCTGCTTCTTGATCTCCTCATCGAACTGCGGGTGCAGCAGCGTGTCCACCTGCTCGGGGGTCACGCGCATGACCGCTTCTTCCTTGCTAATGAGGCCTTCGTTGGCCATGTCCACCGCGATCTTGATGGCCGCGCGAGCGGTGCGCTTGCCAGTGCGGGTCTGGAGCATCCACAACTTGCGACGCTCGATGGTGAATTCCACATCCTGCATATCGCGATAATGACGCTCTAGCTTGTCCGCGATGGCCACAAACTCCTCCCACACTTCGGGCATATCGTGGGCCAGTTCCTTAATGGGCTTCGTATTGCGAATCCCCGCGACCACGTCTTCGCCCTGAGCGTTGAGCAGGTAATCGCCATAAAGCGCTTTCTCCCCTGTGGAGGGGTTACGGGTGAACGCGACGCCGGTGCCGCTATCCCATCCCATGTTGCCGAAGACCATGGTCACAATGTTCACTGCGGTGCCCAGATCGTGGGGAATGCCCGCAGCGTTGCGATAATCAATGGCTCGCTTCGCATTCCAAGACTTGAACACCGCCTCCGTAGCCAGCCGCAGCTGTTCGATGGGATCTTGCGGAAATTCTTTACCATGATCGATGATGACCTTCTTGAACGCTTCGGTCATCGTCTGCCAGT
>DUEQ01000200.1 GCA_011192085.1 Caldilineae bacterium | reverse complement strand
GTTGACTACTCCATAAAAATTCCAAAACAACATCTTCATCAAAAAAGGAGCGCCCTTCCCCATGCGAGCACTTGTCCTAGGCGCCGCGGGCGCCGTCTGCAAGGAAACTACCAAAGACCTGGCGGCCACCAGTGACTTCGACGAGATCGTCGTAGCCGATTATAATCTGGACGCGATCACCCAACTGGTGGAATCCATCGGCGACCCCCGCCTCAAGCCCATCTTCTTCGATGCCAATGACTACGAGGGCATGCTCAAACTCTTTCCCAGCTTCGACGTGGTGGTCAACGGCCTGCCTTTCAAATACGATCTAGCTGTGAATACCGCGTGCGTCGAAGTGGGCGTCAATGGCCTGGACCTTTCGAGCGAGGACCCGCAGTTCGCGCTGCATGAGAAAGCCCTGGCAAAAGACATGATCTTCATCCCCGGCGTGGGCGCGACGCCCGGCCAGACCAACATGATGGTGCGTCGGGCCTCGGAAGTGATGGATGAGCTGCACGAGGTCGAGGTTTTCTTCGCGGCCTTCCGCAGCCTCGCGCCCGCGCCCGGCTTGCTGCGCACCACCCTGTGGGAATTCAACCCCGAGGAGGGCGACCGGGATGAGGTGTACTTCGAGGATGGCCAGTGGCATCCCACGCCCCCCATGTCAGGGGGTATCAAGGTGCGCTTCCATGAGCACATCGGCGAGCAGATGGTGTACTATGTGCCCCACGACGAGGCCAACACCCTGCCCGAATCCTACCCCACCCTGCGGCGAGCCGCGGTGCGGGGATGCTTCCCGCCTCATGTCATGGAGCTCATGGGCTCGCTGATGCGCGGGGGCCTGCTTTCCAGCCGGCCCGTGACCATCGGCGGTGAAACCATGCCGACCATCGAGGCGGTGGCCAAGCTGCTGTGGGAGAACCCCGCCAGCAAGGAGAATCCTGTTTGGGCCTATGGCCTGGTGGTGCAGGTCACGGGGGTCAAAAACGGTCGTAAGGTCGTGGCCACCTACCGCAATCATCATCCCCCGCAGGAGGCATGGGGCGGGGAGGCGGCCTACTTCAAAAATGTAGGCATCCCCCTCAGCATCGGCGCGCAGCTCATCGCCCACGGCGAGACCACAGCCAAAGGCGTCGT
>DUEQ01000020.1 GCA_011192085.1 Caldilineae bacterium | reverse complement strand
AGGTATAATGACAACCCACCGTATTCTGGCAGTGGTGGATGTAAATGATTGCAGCGTGTGTGATGAATTACAACAAGCTAACTTCGACGTACGGTTCGCCCAGACGCTGAGGCCCACCCTGCAATTGATCAAGGACTTTGACCCTGAGGTCATCCTGCTGGATATGGATGCCAACACGCCGGGCAAAGTAAAGCGCATCACTCAGGCCGCGCGAGTGCACATCAGTCGTCCCTTCGTCGTGCTGCTGAAAAGCAGCCGGGCCGCGCCAGAAAAAACCCTTTTCTACGACGACATCCTTATCAAGCCTTTCATCTTCAGCAAATTGCAGCGCAGCGTCAGCAACCTACTCGCCTCTCGGCCCCAATACGTCATCAAACTGCAACCATTCATCCTCGACCGTCGGACACAGGTGCTGGTAGGCCCGCGCGGCAAAGTTCGCCTTAACCGCAAGATGGCGAAACTCATGGAGATATTCATGCTCCATCCCGGCCAGACCATGGACCAGCTTGTTCTCATGAAAGAAGTCTGGAATCTGAACGCGTTGCGGGATGTTCGGACGTTGCACGTACACATCCGGTGGTTGCGCGAACTCATCGAACCGGAACCCTCGCACCCCCAATTCCTCAAGACCCAATTTCGAAACAAAGGCTACGTCCTGGCGCTTTCTGGAACGCCTCAATTCGGCGGAGAGCCGATCCTCCCCGACACCCCCTGATCCCAGCCCCGTAACGCCTTCTGAACATGGAGATAAATGGGTTTGGGCTGAAAATCTGCAGTAACAAACGTATAATAATCTCGATAACTCTTTTCTGGGACTGGATATCGAAACGCCCACATACTCAGCGAATCCAACCAGGGCCAATCTAGCGCCATCTCATATGCGCGTAGCGTGTAACGAATACGCTGAGCCGGACGCACCGCCCGGGTCCAGCGGGGATGATCGTTCCATCCCGCCTCGGTGATGTGTATGGGCTTATCGCCATCGCCATTGGCCGTCATCACCTCGCGCAACAGCTCAACGCGTCGGAAATTGATCACGTTGGGGTCAGGGGGATCATCGGGAGGGAAGGTAAGTCCATAGGAATGCACCGCCAGCGCATCGAAATAAGGCGCGGCCCCCGCGTCGTACATCCCCTGGAGATAATCGAGATCGCTCTGTCCCAGCTCGCCCGAGGGATCGCCCAGGGTGGGAGCCAGCGCCCCAGCCAGGATGACCGCGTCGGGATTCGCTTCGCGAATGGCCTGGCTGGTCACCTGCAGCAACGCCGTGTAAGCCGCGGGGTCGGGACGGCGATAGCCCCATTCTAGAGCCAAATTGGGTTCATTCCAGATGATGACATACTTCACCCGGCCCTGAAAATGAGTCACGAACTCGGCCGCGTACGCGGCAAAGTCATCGTAACTGGCTTCGGGCAGATAATTGGCGATGGCATCCTTGGGCCGGGCCCACTCAGGAACCATGCCTAGACGAGCAATGATCGTCAAGCCTTGGCGAGTCGCGTGGTCCACTACCACATCCGCGTGTTCAAAGGAGTATTTCCCCAGGCGCTGTTCGCTATACGCCCAGGGGAAATACTCCACAATCCATGGCGCGCCCATCTCCCGCACCATCTCCAGCGTCCGCTTGATCTTCCATGCTTCCACCTCATTCTCCAGCCGCGTGTGTACCCCTGCCTTGGGATTCGTAGTCTGGACCGAGCGCTGCGGGCCCAGAGAAACGACATCGCGATTCGCTCGAACCCACATAAACCAACTCAGCAGAAGGAAAGCAGCAAGGACCGGGAGAATAAGAAGTCGGCGACGAGCCACAAGGATATGGGTGCGCATGGCCATTCGTTCACGGTGGGATGCTGACAGATCGCCACGAACTGTCATAAATCATCGCTATCGAATCACATCCACGCCCATATAAGGTCGCAATGCCTCTGGCACGACCACGCTGCCATCGGCCTGTTGATAATTCTCCAAGATGGCAATGACCAACCGCGGCAGAGCCAGGCCCGAACCGTTCAAGGTGTACACATAGCGGGGCTTCGCGCCCGGCTCGGGGCGATAGCGGATATTCGCCCGCCGGGCCTGGAAATCAGTGAACAGTGAACAAGAGCTCACCTCCAGCCACTCCTCCACACCTGGCGCCCACAGCTCGATATCGAACTTGATCGCAGCCACAAAGCTCAGATCCCCCGTGCACATCTGCACGATGCGGAAAGGCAGCTTCAGCAGACGGGCGATATCGGCTGCATTCTCGATGAGGTTGTCCAGCTCCTCGCGACCCATCTCCGGCGTCACGAACTTGACCATCTCAACCTTATCGAACTGATGCCCGCGCTTGATGCCGCGAGTGTCCTTGCCCGCGCTGAACTTCTCCCGGCGGAAGCAAGGCGTATAAGCCACATGATAAATGGGAAGCTGGTCCGCATCCAGGATCTCATCCCGATACATATTGGTCACAGGCACCTCGGCAGTGGGAATGAGCCACAAATCCTCCTCATGGTCCTTGTAGAGATTATCCGCGAACTTGGGCAGATTGCCCGTCCCCACCAAAGCATGACTGCGCACCATGAAAGGAGGATAGACCTCGGTGTAGCCATGCTGCTCGATGTGCACATCCAACATCCATTGGATCAAGGCCCGTTGCAACCGGGCCCCCAACCCCTTCATGATATAGAAACGGCTGCCCGAGATCTTCACCCCGCGCTCGAAGTCAATGATATCCAGCGCCTCGCCGATCTCCCAATGGGGTTTGGGCGTGAAATCAAACGTCCGCATCTCGCCCTCCACACGCACGACCACATTCTCACCCTCATCCTTGCCCACAGGAACCTCGGGCAAAGGCAGATTCGGGATATTGAGCATGGCCCATTCCAGGTCCTGCTCCACCTGTTTCAACTCCCTCTGATGCTTGGCAATGGCCTGGCCCAGCTCCGCCATTCGAGCTTTGAGAGCTTCAGCCTCCTCGCGCTTGCCCTCGCGCATGAGCTGACCGATCCGCTTTGAGCCTTTGTTGCGCTCCGCCTTCAGCGCTTCGAGCTCAGTGAGAAGGGCGCGGCGGCGCTTATCCAGACGGATGGCCTCATCCACGGGCGCATCCGTCGCGTTCAACTTCTCCATGGCCTCCCGCACCATGTCGGGCTGCTCGCGTAACAACTTGATATCGATCATGAAACCAATACCTCCTGATGGAAGGGATTTTCGCGCCAGGGCGCAAAGATCGTCAACAAAAAGCGCCCCGCTCGTTCCAGGACGAGGGGGCGCCCGTGGTGCCACCTGGATTCGCCGCAGCCTCGCGACCGCGACCTCCGCGATTCAGTGCGCCAACTGCTCACTGAGCGCTGGCTACTGAATACCAGCCTCTAACGGGGCCAACCGTCCCCGCCTACTCAGCCTGGACATACCCAAACCGTTCGGCGGAGCGACTCGGGAGGGGATTTCATCCGTCCGGCGTCACTGCCTTGCACCACCCGGCAGCTCTCTGAGACCCGGCGTCGGATTACTCGTCTCCGTCATCGTCGTTGAAAAATATTGCAGGTTGTTCATCCAATCCTTTGCCACGGATGAATAATTACAAAAAGATTAGCACACCCTGATCCGATTGTCAAGGCGAAGCATGAAAATTTGAAGCGCGAAGGGCCTTGTAAGACCCCTCGCGCCTCAATGACGCGCCGGCGGCTGGCGATGATTATCCCGCGACCTCGGCCAACGCCCGGGCGAAGATCGCCAGTCCCTCATCCAGTTGCTCGCGGGTGACGACAAGGGGCGGGATCCAACGAATCACGTTGCCATACGTGCCGCAGGTGAGAAGCATGAGCCGTTGTTCGAGCGCGGCCTGGGCCATGGCTTTGGCCGTGCCGGGATCAGGCTTGCCATCCTTGCCCGTAAACTCGGTGGCCACCATCAGCCCCCGGCCCCGCACATCGCCAATGACCGGGAATTCGGCCTGTAGTTCACGCAAACGCCCCATGAGATACTCGCCCTGCGTCGCGGCATTCTCCACCAGCTTTTCCTCCCGAATGACGTCGATGGTGGCGGACGCCGCGGCCGCGGCCAGGGCGTTGCCTCCGCCATAGGTTCCGCCGTGGGTGCCGGGCCGCCACCGATTCATCAACTCGGCTGATGCGGCGATGCCCGAAATGGGCATGCCGCTGCCCAGCCCCTTCGCCATGACAATGATGTCAGGGATGACGTCCGCGTGTTCGTAGCCGAAGAATCTGCCCGTGCGCCCGAAGCCCGACTGCACCTCATCCATCACCAGCAGGATGCCGTGCTCATCCGCGATCCGCCGCAGGCCTTCCAGGAATGCGGGGGGCGCGGGCACGTAGCCCCCCTCGCCCAACACCGGCTCGATGACAAAGGCCGCGGTTTCATCAGGCGCGCTCTGCCCGTGCAGCACCCGATCCAGCTCGCTCAGACTGAATTCGACCGCGGTCGCTTCATCCCAGCCGTACTGGTAGGCATAGGGGAAGGGGCTGACGAACACGCCCGCGGGCAGGGGCTGGTAATCGTAGCGATAGATGTATTTGGAGGTGGTCATGGCCATGGTCTGGGCGGTGCGGCCATGAAAGCTGCCCTGGAAGACAATGATGTTGCGGCGCTTCGTAGCCTGGCGGGCCAGCTTCACCGCAGCCTCCACGGCTTCGGCCCCGCTGTTGGAAAAGAAGAAGCGGTCGAGGGCGGGCGGGGTCACCTGATTCAGCTTTGCAGCCAACTCCACGAATCGGGGATTGATGACGATGTTCATCTGGGCGAAGAGCAGAGTGTCCAGGGCCTCGCGAATGGCCGCCACGACCTTTGGGTGACGATGTCCGGTATTGATGACGCCGATGCCCGAAGTGAAATCGATCCAACGGTTCCCGTCCGCGTCGTAGAAGTAAACGCCCTCGGCCCGGACGGGCTGCATGGTGGTGAGATGGGTCCAGACAGGGGAGAGAAGGTCAACGCCAGTGGACATGAGATTGCTCCTGAAATGGGATTGGATCAGGGTGAAGTTGCATGGGAATCTGTCCCGATAGT
>DUEQ01000002.1 GCA_011192085.1 Caldilineae bacterium | reverse complement strand
GTTGAAATGGATGGCATACCCCCCGTCGCCCCGAACATAGCCATTGACCAGCCAGCGGGCGTCGCTCCCGTCGGGGTTGTCAAAGCCCCAAAGCCCGATGTTGTGGTCGGTGATGACCTGGTTCCGGTGGGGCGGGCGTCCGAGGTAGAGATGCCCGCTGAAATCGAGGACCGCGGCCCGATTGGGCTGGCCGGGCGAGGGCGGGTATTTCGCCGTCCACGCGGCCGCGCCATCCCCCATGCGGGACCAGGCCCCGCCCTGGCGGGCGTGGTCGTAGGCGTGGCTGTCCCGCAGGGAGCCGTCGGGCCCGAGAAGGCGCACCTGATCCCCGGTGTTGTTCAGGCCGAAGTTGCGTCGGAAGAGGAGAAAGCCGCGAGCGGGGATGATCGTGCCCGCGGGGATGGTGTAGGCCCGCGTGCCGCCCTCGATGTCATCCAACAGCCAGCCGCTCACGTCCACGGGGACAGCGTTGGCGTTATAGAGTTCGATGTATTCCCGCTGGCCCGAGGGGGGCGCGGGCATGTATTCGTTGATGAAGACGCCATGGGGGATGGGCGTGGGCGAAGGAGCCGGGCTCGGCGTGGGCGTGGGCGTCGACGTCGACGTGGCGGTGGGAGCAGGAGCCGTGGCCTGGGTGGGCGTCGGGCTTTGGAATGGGGCTGTGCAATCCGCGGCGTGCCAGCCCAGCCCGTCGAACGCGTCCTTGGGATAAGCATCCCATTGGGCCGCGGGATCGAAAGGGTCATTGGGGTTGGCGTCGCCCGCGGCGACCCAGGGCTTCCGTCGCAGGGTGTTGTCGTTCGTGCTGGTCGGGCCTGAACCCCATTCCGAACCGGGATCGCCCAGGGTGTCGCCGATGAAATCGATGATGGCGCCATCTTTGACCAGAGCCACGCCGTCGTCGCCATTGAAATCGAGCTGTCCAGTCTTCATATCGGCATTGAATGCGGCGGAGCTATGGGCGACCACGAAGACGCCGCCGCTGGTCAGCATGCCCGAGAGGGGAATTTGTTTATCGAAGCTATTGCCGCCATTGCGATAGATGCGGATCGCGTATCCCGACAGATCGACATCCTGCCCCAAGCCATTGAAAATCTCCACAGCTTTATTGTAACGCGATCCCTCGACATACTCGGAAAAGAAGAGAGTTGTACAGTCGAGCGCGCCGCGAACGGGTGCATTTCGCCCCATCCCCCCGCTCAAAAGCGCCAGCAGCCAGAAAATGACCAGTGCAGATCGCGTCGATTTCACGGTGCTCCTCCTGAAAAACACACCAGCCTGATAAAGGCCTGTAAGCGAAAACAGATGCGTCAAGGATAGGTCGCCGCCC
>DUEQ01000199.1 GCA_011192085.1 Caldilineae bacterium | reverse complement strand
TCCCCGCGCCCGCGTCGGGCCGCAGCCGCGACCTGCTCGAAGCGAAAGGCCCGCCCCTGACGGCTCACCCAGCGCGCGTTGCCCGCGCGGCTGACGTGCACCATGCGCCAGCGGCCATGCATGCGGATGCGCAGGCCCTCGGGCGCACGCTCCACCGCCTCCACGTCGATGACGCGGTCATTCACCTGGATGCGCCAGCCATCGCCCGCGGGCGTGGCCGTGATATTGAAACGTTGGCTGGGAGTGAGTTGGTAAGTGGGCATGAGAAATTGTCAATGGCGAATTGTCAATGGGGTGACTGCCACGGCGAATAAGGATCGGGGCCGGCGGGTTGGGAGGGGGCTTGCGCGGGCGCGGCCGAGACCAGGACGTCGCTGAGGGCCAGGGCCGCGAGGGTGAGGTCGTCAGGCGTCATCTCGGGCTGCCACCCGGCCATTTCCCGATCCACCCATTTGGTGTCGGCCCGCCCAGCCCGAAAGTCAGGATGCTGGAGGACGGCCAGCAGGAAGTCGATGTTCGTGGTGACGCCGTGGATGGCGGTCTGTTGCAGCGCGTAGATCATGCGGCGGATGGCCGCGTTCCGGTCCTCGGCGTGGACGATGATCTTGGCAATGAGGGGGTCGTAGTGATGGGTGATGGCGCCGCCCGCGATCACGCCCGCGTCTACGCGGATGCCTGGCCCCTGGGGGAATCGGGTCAGGAGCAGATCGCCCGTGCTGGGGAGGAAGCCCGAGGCCGGGTCTTCGGCGTAGACGCGGCATTCCAGCGCATGCCCCTGCTGCGCGAGCGCATGCTGAGGGTAGGGGAAGGGCTCACCCGCGGCGATGCGGATCTGCCATTGGGCCAGATCCAGACCCGTGACCATCTCGGTGATGGGATGCTCCACTTGCAGGCGGGTGTTCATTTCCAGGAAATAGAACGCCCTGGTCTCTGGGTCCACGATGAACTCCACCGTGCCCGCGTTGACATAGCCCACAGCCTGGGCCGCGGCCACCGCGGCCGCGCCCATGCGGGCCCGCAGGTCGGAGTCCAGCAGGGGGGATGGGGTTTCCTCGATGATCTTCTGGTAGCGGCGCTGCACCGAGCATTCCCGCTCGAAGAGGTGGACCGCGTGACCGTGCACGTCGGCCAGGATCTGGAATTCCACGTGGTGGGCGCGAGGAACGAATTTCTCCACGATAAGGCGGTCGTCGCCGAACGCGTGGCGGGCCTCTCGCCGGGCCGCGGCCATGGCCTCGGCCAGCTCCTCCTCGCGCCAGACGACCCGCATGCCTTTGCCGCCCCCGCCAGCGGCGGCCTTCACCAACACCGGAAAGCCGATACGCCGAGCCGCATCGGCCAGGGCCCGGTCATCATCCTTGCCCTGATAGCCGGGCGTAATGGGCACGCCCGCGGCCTCCATGCGGCGTCGGGCCTCGGCCTTGTCGCCCATGGCCGCGATGGCCGCGGGCGGCGGGCCAATGAAGGTCAGGCCCGCGTCCTGCACGGCCTGGGCGAAGGCCGCGTTCTCGGCCAGAAAACCATAACCGGGATGGATGGCCTCTGCGCCCATATCCAACGCGGCCTGGATAATGGCCTCGGCTTTCAGATAGCTTTCGGCGGGTGGGGGCGGGCCGATGAGCGCGGCGTCATCCGCCATGCGCACAAAGGGAGCATGGTCGTCCGCTTCGGAATAGACCGCGACCCCCTCGACGCCCAGGTCGTGGCAGGCGTGGATGAGACGGACCGCTATCTCCCCGCGGTTGGCGATGAGGATTTTTTGAAACATGGGATGAGAAAGCACGCTGATAACGCAGAAAAAACAGATTACCGCAGATTTTATGAAGATGATTCTGGGTAATG
>DUEQ01000198.1 GCA_011192085.1 Caldilineae bacterium | reverse complement strand
GCCCCCTGCTCCCTGCTCCCTGTTCCCTGCTCCCTGCTCCACTCCCACATTCGCCGCCATTCGGCCGGCCAGGCGAGCCGAAACGTAGTGGACTGCCGAAACCGGCTGCGGCTGCCCAGAGTGGATTTGACCGGCAAGTGCTCCACTAGCGATGGCACATGCACGCCGACCCGCAGGCCATGAGCCTTACATGCGGCGGCCAAGGTCAGATCGTAGGCGGTACGCTGGCATCTCCGGTCGCGCCTCCGCCACGATTCCAGCCAGAGGTCCAGCACCGCCGGATCGAGAAGGAGGCCGACCGCACCGGACATCTCGTGCGGCGCGCGAGGATATACGCCCTGGCCCCGAGAAAGCAATCGCCGATCAACGCTGCGAGCGCTCCATAGCAGAATCACGCTATAATCGCCGGGCAGTCGAGCCACGCGGCGCTTAAAGCCGGGACACGGCCACGCGTCATCTTCCAGCATGCAGATGCGCCGAGCTGCCCGGCCGATCGCTATGCAGGCCCGCAACGAATGCTCGAAATCAGTCACTGGATCACCTTCGCCCGCGAGGAGTATCGCACCGAGTCGCTTAGCCAGATCGGCACCGAGCCGCCGGCGCTCAGGACATGAGCGCACCACGTAAATGAGGTGATGAGCATCCATGCTCATTGTCACTCCTAGACACAGACCTGCAGACCTGACGCTGTGGCAAGAGTACGAAGCCGCGGACCGTGAATACGCTCGCAGCCATCAGTTCTCTGCCCATGTGGCCGCGGCCAAACAGCGAATCCGAGAATGGACGCGCCGGCATAAGCGGTGTTACGCCGCGGTGTCCTGGGGCAAAGACAGCCTAGTGCTCGCGCATCTGCTCTGGCTGATCAGCCGCGATGTGCCTCTGGTTCATCTACAGCCGAGCAACGCGAACCCGGAAACAGATTTGGTGTCGGATGCATATTTCCGTCGCCATCCTGGCCAGCGCTATGTGGTTGTGCCCGTGGACTACACGCACATAGACCGCCGCCGCGTCAGCTCCGTTGAGCTCGATCGGCTGACCGATCGCGAATGGTATAGGGCCTGGCGGGGTGTCTCGAAGCAGTGGGGTCCGCACTATCTGATCGGCATCAGGGCCGAGGAGTCGCGCGTTCGCCGACTACGGTTTCATCGTTGGGGCGCCGCCAGTACGTTCGCCTGCGCGCCCATCGTAGACTGGAGCTGCGACGATGTGTTCGCGTACCTGGCCCTGTATGAGCTGCCCGTGCACCCGGCCTATGCCTACCTGGGCTCCGGACGCTGGCGACGTGAAAGAATCCGCGTGGCCGAGATAGGCGACACCTGCGGCTCCGGCGGCGGCCGGCGTGAATGGGAATCGGAGTACTACGGCGATCTGCTCAGACGCATGATAGCGACAGGCTACTGCGCCGGCACGACACGCTCTATCCAGCGGCCCGGATGCCAGTAGGGCGGAGCGACCGCGCCGAAGTCCCGCCGCATGCCGAACAGGTCCGCCGGCAACTCGCTACATAGAGGTAGCGGTCGCATCAGCAGCGAACCACGACCATCGATCGCCGCCCACCAGCTCATATCACGCTCGATCGGCTCTACTTCCCACTTCGCGATGCGGCCATAGCCGTAGCTGCGTTTCTTACCGAGTGATCGTATCAGTTTCACCGCGCTATACAACGCCCGGCGATTGCCGACCGCGAACCAGACGAGCTGTTCGGACTGAAGCAGCCGCAGCGGCAGATAGTAGGCGCGAAACTCCCCGCCAGTAGTCAGGTATCGCCGGTGGCGGTCGGCGTCCAGCAGGTGCACGTGAGAGGTGTCGATACGCGTGCCGATATGCTCGAGGTACTCCGGCCCGGCCGCGATCGCGGCCGAGGCGCGTGGCACTAGATGGCCGCCGATCTGCTCACGCAGGATCGGCGACGGTACAGCACCCGGCTCGGGCGGAGCAGCAGCAGGGTCAAGCGTGACGTTCTTTCGTGTCCGGTGCAGCACCACCCATTCAACCATCGCGTCCAGATACGGCAGCTCCGCCTGATACACGATCGGGCTCGCCAGCCAGGCCGTCACCTTCAGCGGCTCGTATTCTTTCTCAGTCACTTTACGTTGCGGCTCAGCCATGCTACTGCTTCCTCTTTGACGCTCCTGCAGTGCTCGACATACTGCTGACACAGCTCCTCTTGAGCCAGGTCGCCGTCGAGCACATACAGTCGTAGCTGGCCATGACCTCGTGCCGCCTGGCTGCCGATAGTGCCGCCGGCCGACTGCCAGAGGCGCAACGACCATAGCAGGCAGCCCAGATAGAGCGAAGTAGGATGCCGAAGCACGAACCCATGAGCCCAAAGTGCGCCACGCTGGATAGCCTGGCCGGAGAAGATCATTAGCTGGGCCTGCTCTTTGCTCTTGTCTCGCTTCTCCGGTCTGGCCACGCCCATCTTGGCCGCATCGCCGCGCGTGTACTGATAGTCGCAGACCCAGCGCTCGGCCGGCAGAAGCAGCTCCTCGGGCACATAGCCCAGGGTCTCTCTGACCGCCTCGCGGTTCTCTTCGCAGACCAAGACCGCGCGCCAAACATCGAGCAGGCCGGGCACAATCTGGTTCGGCAGCGACGCCCCGAGCAGTCCGATGATCGGCCAGAGACGGCGCAGTTCCTCGATCCGG
>DUEQ01000197.1 GCA_011192085.1 Caldilineae bacterium | reverse complement strand
GGCGTGGCCTCCTTATCGCCCGCCTCCAAAGCCCGGCCCTGGGCCAGGAATCGCTCCAACTGGTCCAGGGGATCATTCAGCTCGCTGAACGCGTTGCAGATCTCCATGCCCGCCACGAACCCCTCGAACCGCTCGACCACGTCCTTCGAGCCTGGCTTGCGTTTGGCCAGAGGCGAAACGTCCAGGGGGTAATCGATGAGGAAGGTGGGCTGGATGAGATTGGGCTCCACGAATTGGCTGAGGAGTTTATCGATGAGCTTGCCGCGGCTGGCCTCGGTCGGCGCGTCGACGCCCTTCGCCCGCATGGCCGCGCGCAGGCTCTCGGCATCGGGATATGCTTCGTAGTCGATGCCCGAAGCTTCGCGGATGGCGTCTCGCAGGGGGATGCGGGGCCAGGGCGGGGTGAAGTCGATGGCGTGGCCCTGCCAGGTGATGACGAGTCCGCCCGTCACCCCTTTCACAGCATAGGCGATCATCTCCTCCGTGCGGGCCATGACGCCATCATAATCGGTGTACGCCTCGTAGAATTCGAGCTGGGTGAATTCGGGGTTGTGCTTGCGGCTGATGCCCTCATTGCGGAAATCGCGGCCGATCTCATAGACCTTGTCGTAGCCTCCCACCAGCAGGCGCTTAAGATAGAGCTCGAAGCTGATGCGAAGATAGAGACGCTGATGGAGATAATTGTGATAGGTGACAAAAGGCTCTGCGGCAGCGCCCCCGTACACTGGCTGAAGGATGGGCGTCTCCACCTCCAAAAAACCCTCGCTATCCAGATACTCGCGCAGCGCCCGCACCAGCTTCGCCCGCACCCGGAACCGCTCCCGCACCTCGGGATTGGCCAGCAGGTCGAGATAACGCTGACGCTGGCGCAGTTCAGGATCGCTGAGCCCATGCCATTTGTCGGGCAGGGGCTTGAGCGCCTTGGCCAGCAGCGTCACCTCCTGCACCTGACAGGTGATCTCCCCCGTCCGGGTGACGGTCATCGTCCCCTTGACGCCGATGAAATCTCCCAGGTCCAGGTCTTTCTTGAAGAAGCGGTTATACTGTTCCGCACCCAGGGCATCCCGCCGCACCATGATCTGGATTTTGCCCGTGCCGTCCTCGATATGCGCGAAGCTGAGCTTGCCCATAATGCGGCGGGAGATCATCCGTCCCGTCAGAGCCACGGGGTCATCCTCATCCAGCTCGCCTTGCTGATAAAGGGCCAGGACCTGAGCGATGCTGTGGGTGCGCTCGACGCGCGGGGGGTAGGGATCGATGCCAGCCTCGCGCAGGCGGGCCAGCTTCTCCCGCCGCACGCGCTCCTGGTCGAGCAAGTCTTGTTGGGAAAAGGTATCGGGCATGATGGTGGTTACCAGTGTGCGATAATCGGGCGACACGGGCGTTGGCCCGCGGATAGGGATGAAAATGGCAGCAAGTGACCGGTGGCAGGTAGGGCTGCGCAAGTCCACCTGCCACCTGTTCCCTTGTTTTCACCTTTTTTATCTGGGCAGATCAGCTTTTGCGTCATCTGCGTTCTATTTGGAGGCTATTCGATGGCGAGGATCTCGAAAGTGACTTCGCCGCCAGGGGTCTGCACCACGACAACATCGCCCACTTTCTTGCCCATGAGCGCGCTGCCGATGGGGGATTCATTGGAAATCTTGCCGTCGGTGGGAGAGGCTTCGGCCGAACCTACGATGGTGTAGCGTTCCTCATCACCGAACTCCTTGTCCATAATGGTGACGGTGCGCCCAAGTCGCACCATGTCCGCGGGCCCGTCATCGGGCTCGATGATGACCGCATATTTGAGCTTCTGCTGCAACTCCAGGATGCGGCCCTCATTCATCCCGGCCTGATACTTGGCCTCATCATAGCCCGCGTTTTCCGAGAGGTCGCCCTCCTTGCGCGCGGCCTCGATCTGCTTCGCGATCTCGGGTCGGCGCACTTGGATGCGCCACTCCAATTCTTCTTTGAGTTTCTTCAACCCTTCGGGCGTGAGATAGACGACCTTTTCGTTTTCGGTTGACATAGGATGCTCCAAACAACGTTGAATTCC
>DUEQ01000196.1 GCA_011192085.1 Caldilineae bacterium | reverse complement strand
TTGCATGCTCCTCTGATACCGCTCCGAAAGTACGTCATACAACTCCTTTAGAAGGGAACGAACCCCCCGCAGGCGGATCAGAAGCCACAACCGATAGTCGTGGAGTATCCGAGCCGTGAGAGAGAGCACCCGGTCTGCCAGAACCCAGTGTGCTTCCCATTGGACATTGTTCAGCAACCGCCTGGCACGGATCAACCACCAGTACGTCAGTTCGGCCACCCCGATGAGCGCCAAACCAACACCGGAGACCAGAGCCGCCCGCCCGGGCTCCCAACCGGGCAGGGCACAGAGGAGATATGTCGCTAAAGGCCATGCTGGCAAGAGGTTTAAAGCGACACCCAGGGGGCCTGCCAGCCGACGGACGAAATGGGCATACTTTCTCAGGTCTCCACGCACTCGAACCGCGTCGCCTCTCGCCGCCGCACGTCGCCAGCGCTCATCCTCAAGCGGGAGGGGTCCCCTCCGTTCACTTTGCCTCCTGACCCTTATGGGTGCCGGACGATCATCCTCTAAGTCGTTCCCTGAGCTCAGGTACTCTTCCATACACTCCAGCGCCCAGATCACCGCAGGAAGGCCGGTAGGCAATTGACCGCTCATTAGCGGCGGAACCTCCATGCCCGCCGGGGGAAGCAAGGCGCGGTCCAGAAATGCTGCCAGGAACTCCTGGGTCCGCTCAAACGCTTCCTGCACCTTGGGCGCCAGCCCTCGCCACTTCGCCCCCATAGGCCAGCAGTGCAGGCGTTCCACAAGAGTTTCGTAGTGCGTGCTCACCCTTTCCTCCACACCTTTCGCCGGCTCGAAGGGGGAAAGAAGGTAATGGAATGGAGTCCACAGGGAAACTTCGCTGCTCCTCGTCCGGATCCCCCCTTGATATTCGCCGAATATCTCCCTACGAAGGTGAGTGTCCTGCAGCACGCATCCCTTCACTGCTGGTCGCCGATCTTCTGATAAGTCCACCAGCCACCCCGCTGGCTGCTGATCCTCTCCTCTCCACCGCAGCGACCCTGCCGCTTCTTCCAGCATTTCCCTCTTATATAACTCCACCCATTTTCGCACCCGCTCATCAATGACTTCTCGCTCCGTCCCCGACAGCGCTGGAGTAAGCAATTGCTCCAAGATTCTCCCAATCAC
>DUEQ01000195.1 GCA_011192085.1 Caldilineae bacterium | reverse complement strand
TGGGACGCATGGGAAAGGTGCGCTAAGAACCCTCCCCATGTCCATCCGTTGTGGGTTTATTTCTCAACGATGTCGATGCGAAGGATCTTCACGCCCGGCGCCGTTGCGGTCTGGGGATCGCGCTCCTCCAGGCCCTGGAGGATATCCAGCCCATCGATGACCTCGCCGAAGATGGGATACTGGCCATTGACCTGAGACGCCTCGGATAGGGTGATAAAGAATTGGGATCCGTTGGTGTTGGGCCCTGCGTTGAACATGGCGACAATGCCGGGACGGTCAAAGCTCAATCCCTCCGCCATCTCATCCTCGAACACGTAGCCCGGGCCCCCTGTGCCGCGTCCGGTGGGATCCCCGGCCTGGATCACAACTTCGGGAATAACCGCGTAGAACGTGGTGTCATCGTAGAACCCAGACCGGGCCAGCACCACAAAGTTATTGACGGTGATGGGCGTCTGTTTCTCGTAGAGGTCGATGGTGATATCACCCTTTTCTGTGCGGAGGACGGCCTGATAATCCTTGTTCGCGTCGATGACCATCTCGGGCGGGGTGTTGAAATAGTGATTGCGAGCCTCAGGTTCCATCTCGCTGAGGGGACGCTCATCGCCTTTAGGCATCGTGGGGGCAAAGGGGGTAGGCGTGGGGGTGGGCGTGGGCAGCAACGATTGCTTCGCCTTGGTGATGGTGATGCGCTTGATGAGCATGCCCTGCGCGTCGGGATTCTCCGCCGGATTCAAGGGTTGGAATTTCGCCAACACATCCTGACCGCTGATAACGCGTCCCAGAGGGGTGAAGTGCGCCGAAAGCCAGGGCGCGGGGCTGAGGGTGAGGAAAAAAGCGCCGCCGTTGGCATTCGCATCGGATTGTGCGCTGCCTAGCCAGCCCGCATCATCGAACACATTCACATCCCGGGTTAGCTCATCATCCAACACATAGCCGGGCGTGCCCGAGCCCGTCCCCAATGGATCGCCGCCCAAAGCGACGATAAGTTGCCCCGGCTCCTCCGTGTTCTCGATAACCTGGAAGAAGCGGGCGCCGTCGTAATAGCCATTGTTGGCCAATACGATGAAATTGTTCACGTTATTGGGAGCCATGTTGGGTAGAAGCTCCACCTGAATGGTTCCCTCCTCGGTCTCGATGTTGGCCACATAGACCACGCCCGGCTCCAGGATATTTTCGGGCGGGGTGTTGAAGTAATCGATGCGTTCTTCTAGAGGCATCGCGGCCATAAAATGGTCGTCGTTTTGAGCGTCGGGAGCGAAAGGCGTGGGCGTTGGTGTGGGCGTCGGCCGACGTGAAACATCCGCTTCACTGACGCTCACAGAAATGATTTTGTCACCCGGTGCGGTCGCGGTCTGCGGATCGCGCGGGGTAATCTGTTGCAATACGTCCATCCCCTCGATGACCTCGCCGAAGATGGTGAAGCCGCCATCCAGCCAGGGCGCAGGCGCATACGTGATGAAGAACTGGCTGCCCGCGGTGTCCGGGCCCGATTTGGCCATGGAGATGAGGCCTGGCCGGTCGAAGGTCATATCGGACGCGATCTCATCGGGAATGGTGTAGCCGGGGCCGCCTGTGCCCGCGCCCGTAGGATCGCCCCCCTGCGCCATGAAATCGGGGATGACGCGATGGAAGGTGAGGCCATCGTAAAAGCCCTCGCGGGCCAGAAACACGAAATTGTTCGTGGTGATGGGCGCGTTTTTCGCGTCCAGCTCCACGACGATGTCGCCGTGCTCTGTCTTGATGGTGGCGACATAGATTGTATTGGGGTCGATGGTCATCTCGGGGGCTTCGGCCCAGGTCTTGAACTCGGGCGTGGCCGCGGCTTCCGGCGCGGGGGTGGCCCTCTCCGCCGTTTGCGCCTCAGTCGTGGGCGCGGTTTCGGGCGTGACGTCTAGTGTCGGTGGTTGAGCGCAGCCAGCCAGAATGACCGCGCCCAGCAGGAAGAGGATCAGTAACAAAGGGATTTTGCGTTTCAAAAGGTTACTCCAAAGGGTGAGATGGATGCATTTTTTCCATGTAAACGATGATCGCCAGATCGGCGATGAAGACGGTCAGGCCCACGACCGCAGCTTCCAGCAGCGAGGCCTGCGTGACGAAGACAGCAATCATACCAAAGATGCTGCCCAAAAGATAAAGCATGAGCACGGCTTCGCGTCGCGTATAGCCCAATTTGACCAGACGATGGGAGATGTGATCCTTGCCTGGCGTGGTGAAAGGGTTCTTGCCTCGACGCAGGCGGGAGATGATGACCAGGCTTGTATCCAACATGGGAACGCCCAGAACGAGAACGGGGATCATCCAAGTCACAGCGGGGATATTCGTGGGGAAGCGCAGTTTGATGCCGATGGCGGCCAGCACAAAGCCCAGGAACAGGCTGCCCGTATCGCCCATGAAGATGCTCGCGGGATTGAAATTATACACCAAAAAACCAATACACGCTCCCAGCAGGGCCGCGGCCAGCGCGCCCACCAGATACTGGCCCGAAAGCGCGGCCAAAAGCAAGAAATAGGCGCTGGCCATCCCCGCCACGCCTGCAGACAACCCATCCATATTATCCAGGAAGTTGACCGCATTGGTGATGAACAGCATCCACGCCACCGTCACCGCCACATTGATCGTCTCCCACGAGAAGATGCTCACTCTGACCCCGGTCAACACCAGGATCCATGCGGGGATGACCTGACCCAGCAGCTTTGCCCACGCGGGCAGAGGCGTCCGATCATCCCACAACCCCAGAAAGGAGATCAACGTCCCGCCAATGATGATTCCCGCCACCTGGTGCACGTAGAATTTATCTCCAAATAGAATCAGGGCCAGCAAGGCCGCGGCGTAGATGGCCAGCCCGCCCAGCAAAGGCGTGGGCGTCAGGTGGGTTTTGCGTTGCGCGGGCTGATCCACCATATGGGTGTGCACCGCCAGTTTGCGAGCTGCGGGCGTGGCCGCCAGGGCCAGGGCCAGGGCCGCGGTGAAGATGAGCATAACATGTGTAATCATGGCGACTGTTTCTGCTCGATGGAACGGATCAACGCCTGGATCGAAGCCTGTTGGCTTTCAGGGGCAACCTTCAAGGCCATCTGCGCGTAGCGCAGGGCCTGATCGTAATCGCCCAGCTTATCGTAGAGCAGCGCCAGGTTTTGCAAAGCGCTGTGATCGTTCGGGCGCAACTCCAACACCTTGTGGTTCATGGCGATGGCATCCTGCGTGCGTCCCATCTTGGCCAGGGCGAAGGCCATGCCGCTATACGCATACGGGTCCTTAGCGCGCAGCTCAGCCGCCTTGCGATAAGCTTCGTACGCGGCCTCCCAATGCTCGCGGTCTAACTCCAACTGAGCCAACCTCAGGTACGTGTCGGAATAGCCAGGATCCAGCGCCAGCGAGCGCTGGAACTGCTCCCGAGCCTTTTCCTCCTCGCCCAACTGCGCGTACACGCTCCCCAGTTCGTTGTGGAGATGGACTGCGTTGGGGCTGAGCTGCGTGGCGATGAGGTAGTTCTCCACCGCCTTGTTCAGCGCGATGCGTCGCTCCGCTGGATCGGAGAGGTAGCCCGCCATGGCGCCATAGAAGCGGGCGAGATTGGCTGTATGGTCCGTGTTCAGCGGGTTGACGGCCTGCGCCTTTTCCAAAACCTCTTCCGCTCGCTTGAAGAACGCATCCCGCTGGGCGGCGTCCTGGGCTCGCCGCGCTTGCTCCAGCAACGCCCGCCCCAGGAAGAGCATGTAATAATCCTCGTTGGGAGTCAACTTCAGCGCCTGGTCATAGAAAGTCATCGCCGTCGTCCAGTCCTGACGGGCGTCCGCCCCCTGACCGATCTTGAAATAAATGTCCGCTCGCACAAGATTGATGTTGACATTGACCATCATGAAAAAAGCCAGACCAAGCAAAACGATTCCGCTCACCCCGGCCAGCAGAGGTTGGGCGGCCCACTTCGTGGCTGGACGGCCATCGTTCCAGGCCAAAATGGCCGCCAGCCCCGCGCCCGACAACAACAAGAGTGCGTAGAACCAGACAATCATATTGGCCACGCGGCTCGCCTGCTGCATCACTGGCATGGACGCGGGAGCCTTCATCACCTGACCGGCGAAGATCAATCCAGCCGCGAACCATACGCCCAGCGATAAAGCCAGAAACGCTCCGACGCCCTGGAGCAGCTTGCCGGTCGACAATTGCGGCCGCCAGGTCTCGCCCACGGCCAGCACCGTCCCCACGACGACAGTGAAAAAGACCGCTGTCGCCATGCCAGGTCCGGCCGTTAACCGCCCATGGCTGAGATGCACCCACCATGATTTGATGAAAATGGTCAGCGCGCTGGCGCTCTCGATCTGCCCCGACACATAATTCCAGTCCATCACCAGGAGCATGATGGTCAGGATCATAGCGAAGGGGAGAAGCGTCCGCCAGTAAGCAAGCGCCCCCCGTCGATTGGCGCGAACCACGGTGGATCGGCGATCGCGACGCGCTCCCCCCTTCCCCTTGCCGTGCTTCCGTCGTTGGAAGGATGAAGGGGTAGGCGATGGGACGGGGGCGAACTCAGCTTCAGGCTGAAATCGCAGCTTTTCTGCGCCCAGAGCCGCCAGCGCCCCAGTCAGGATGAAGAAATAGGTGCGGGTGGAGACGATGGCGATGCCGAAGTGGATCTCCATGAAATGGGCCACAATCGTGGCGAAAATGGCGATGATCAGCAGATGACGACGCTCCAGGGTGGCGATCTCCGCTGAGCCGCGAAACGCAGCATAGGTAATGTAGATGAGCACGCCCACGATGAAGCCCAGAGGCAGGCCCACGCCCAGGAATTCAGGAATCCCCAGACTCCAGGGAATGATCACCCCAATGGCCGCGCCTGAAACCCCCAGAATGAAGAAGAGATAGCGTCTGAGCTTATCCCCGATGAGGCCCAACCACGTAAGCGAAAAGTAGAAGATGCTGAAGAACAGGACGAAATAGGCCAGAAAGCCCAACATGCCCGTGTTCACCAGACTGTCGAAAGTCTCATTGTGGGAGCGGTCGGGCGAGGCGTTGCGCCGTTCCAGCTTGCCTAGTTCGGGGCGATAAAAACGATTATAGGCCACCCACATGGACTCGGGCCCGTAGCCGATGAGGGGGCGGATGGCGTTCAACCTGTCGTTGTGGCCATCAGGAAAGGTCAGGGGATCGTGAGGGCGAAGCATCATATCCACCACGCCCTGCCAGATGAGCACGCGCACCCGGCCCGTGCCCTCTTCGAAATCCAGGAGCTGGGCCAGCCGCCCGACGTAAGGGATATCCCGAAAGCCAGGCATGAACGCTGGCGAGAGATTCAGCATCACCACCAGCAGGGCCACGATGGCGGATTGGGTGATAAAGCTCAGCCACAGCCAGCGCCAGCCCCGCCTCCGGAACAGCGGGACGAGGTAGAGGGCCGCAGCAACGAGCAGGCTCATCAACAGCGCGACGCCGCCCAGCCATCCCGACAGTCTCCCGAACGCCAGCAAGCCTAGCCCTACCGCCCCGACCCCCAGCAGGCCCATGCCGACGCCCATCGCCAGCTCCCGCCCGCCCAGGGCGCGAGCCCCGCCCGATTGCTGACGCAAACTGGTCAGCGCCAGCAGCCCGAACACATACAACCCCATGGCCAGGCCGATCCACGGCCCCCGGCTCTGGGTGAACAGAATGGCCGCGAACTGGATGATTAACAGGAACAGCAACGCGCCCGCCACCAGGGCGTCCGCAGTGGAGCCATGCGCGTCCAACAGCATCTTGCGGGTGGCTGTGATCAGACGCTCGATGGTCAGAGGAATGGCCATGATCAGGTACGCTGCCAAGAAGATAGAATTGCCCATGTTCCCAGCCACCCGCTTGACTGTATCCCCGCCCCAGGGCAGCGGATCCAGTTGATAATGCTGAATGATACCGTAGAGGGCGATGGGCAGACTGACCAGGATGATGGCGTACTGCAGCCGCTGCCATTGCGCCTCTCGACGCAACGCGGCCAGCGTCACGAAGAAGAGAGCGATGTAGCTGAACATGGTCAGCGTCCCCTGCAAGCGCTGATAGGATCCCCAGAAGCTCTGCCGGGGCGTCACCGAAAGCAGGGTGGACAGAAGATAGACCGCGCCCAGGGCCAGGACGGGGAGCGCCAGAGGTTGCCGCCACCAGCTCGCCCGCTGCCCGTCGTCCCCATCTTCCCCGCCCGCGCGCCAGGTCTCAAACCACTTGACCACGCCCGCGATCAGTGCGAACAACGCCACCGTGCGCACCAGGCTGATCTTGTCGGGCTCGAAGACGCGTTGGGAGTAAACGTTGAAGAAAAGGGGAGCCAGCACCAACGCCAGCAGCCAACCGCTCTCCATGACAGCGTCCGCGTATTTTGCCAGTCGCGTTGTGGAATTCATCTATCACGCCTCCAACGCGCCCAACACCAAAGGCAGCAATTGTTTCTTGCGAGAGACGACGCCCTCGGCCACAAGGGTGCCATCCGAGGTCCGGTTGAAGGGCAGCAACTCCAACGCGGGCATGTCATCGGTGAGGATGAGGCGACTGGAGCCAGAGACCACATTCGTGACCATGAGCAGTGCGAAGTCCAGATTCTTGTTGTCTCGCAACTTGATCATGGCTTCCTTCAGGTCGTCCAGATATTTCTCCAACTGCTGGAAGCTGGTGACCTCCACCTGGGAGATGCCGAATCGCTTGCCCGCGGCCTCATACTGCTTGTAATCCGCATTGACGATCTCCTCCGGGCTGCGAGAGGAAAGCCCTGCGCCCGCGTGGAGAATCTCCTGGGCATAGGAGTCGAAATCCTCGCCCGCCAGAGGCGAGCCACCGATGAAGGCCCAACGGCTCAAACGCTTCGCCGCTCGGCGGTCGCGCTCGGTAGTCGTAGGCGAGGTCAACGCCAGGGTGTCGGAGATAAGCCCGGCCAGCAGCAGGCCCGCCAGATCGGGGGGCGCACTCAACCCGGCGTCATCGATGCGCTCCGAAACCAAGGTGCTGGTGCTCCCCACCGGGTCCACCGTGAATTTAATAGGGATGCGCGTGGCCGCGTTGCCCAGGCGATGATGATCCAGAATCTCCACCAGATCGGCCTCATCCAGCGATCCCAGCGCCTGATCCGGCTCGTTGTGATCCACCAGGATCACCTTGATGCGGGGCGGATGCAGCGCTTCGCGCTGCCTGCACACGCCTACATAGCTCCCGTGCTTGTCCACCACCCAAAATTCGGTGCGCTCCTCCCGCAGGATGCGAGGCAGCACATCCTTGATGCGCGTGCTGGCCTGGAACTTGGGCACGCCCGTATCGCACGCCTCCTGGACAGGCTGTTCCAGCAGCTCCGAGATGCGCATCTCGGCCTTGCGCGCATGGGGCCCGATGAGCTCGCCCAACCAGCGAAACAGGCTCAACCCGGTGACCAGGCCATAAGGCGTGCCATCAGGATTGATGACTGGGGCCACGCCCCCTGTGCGGGTGGCAATGGCCCACGCCTCCCGCAAGGGTTCATCAGGCGTGGTGGTGTTGAAGCGATGAGTGATGGTGCCGAACCGAGGGGACGCGTCGGTGAGCAACAGGGGCGGCTCCAGGTCCAGGCGATTGAGCACCCACGTCGTTTGGGGATTGAGCTGCCCCGCGCGGGCGGCGATGAAATCCGCGCCCTCGACGGTTGCCTCCAGAAACCAGGCGTACCCCATGGCCGAGGCGATGGAATCGGTGTCGGGATTGCGGTGACCAATAACATAGATGACGTTTTCTTTGTGCGCCATAGCCGAACTCGATTGGGAATAGTATGCGGTAATTAACACATAATCTTAACGCATCCCGCCCATTCCTGCCAGTCGCGGAAGTTCAGTAATCAGGAGCGTCGCCCGGACTACTGAGTACGCAATGTGCGACTTTTCATGAGGTCACAAGACCGCTGACGTCAAGTGGCGAAGGACCAAGTTGGAGGCTGATGAAGCCACAAAGGGTAGGCGCCAGAATCCTTCGCCCTCGTCGTGATTGGACATGCCACAGATCATGGGCGCGGATACGCTCGATTGGAAATCGTCCAGCAAGCTGGGCAATCACGGTTTCCATCTTCTCGCGCCAGTGCATATGGCAGCGCAATAACCCTAATCTGCATCGGGGCTGAAACACCGGTCCCGTCGGCTGCGCACATACTCGCACACAGGCAAGGGCGTGGTGATCACCTCTGGATCACTCAATTTGGGTGGAAATCCGCGCTTTCGCAACGTCCTTCCATGGGTGATGGCTGCATACTGCGCTTCACCACGCCCCCCCTCCTTGCAACGCGTCACCAGCCCAGATACAACCGCGTGCCCAACACCTCCGGAAGCCCTGCGTCCAGGATCGCCCGCGCCACCGCA
>DUEQ01000194.1 GCA_011192085.1 Caldilineae bacterium | reverse complement strand
GACGCTTAGTCGGCCACTGGGAATGATGGCGTCTGCGGCCGTCTCAAATTCGACATCACCGTCATCCAGACGAGCTCTGCACGCCGTTCCTTCCGGTATGACCAGATCCTCGTCGAGGGGCGCGGCCAGGGCGAACCGCAGCGTGGTGGTGGCAGCCACCGGCGTATCCAGCCGGTAGCTGATGAGCTTGCAGAGGTTGATGACGTTCTGTCGCTGGCGGGCGGTGGGCAGGAAGGCCTCGGCGGCCTGGGCGTCCAGGTAGTAGGCCAGCATGTCGCCGATGCCGCAGAAGAGCTCGAGCAGCACGACGCCCAGATCGGACGCGTTGAAGTCGGTCCACCGGTCCGTCAACTGCGGCACCCGCGCCAGCAGTTCCCGGCGCAGGGATTCATAGTCCTTGTTGGTGTATGCGATGCTCGCTCGGCCCATTCCGCCACCTGTCTATCCGGAACAAACGGTCCTCCCGCGGGCACAGGCGCCCCGGTGGGGACCCGCTTGTTACTTACCGGCGACGGCGCGGAACTGTCGGGGCGGGGAAGAGCGGCGGGGTTCGCGGTAGAAGGGATAGACCAGGTTGCCTTCCACCTGGCTCTGGATGACCCGGTAGGCGATGCGCACCAGCAGCAGGTTGCGGTCGGTGTTCTGCGGCGAGTCGTCGAAGGACACCTCGGTGATGACGACCCGTTTCTCCCACCGCTTGATCGCGTCGATGACGTAATGGCGGATCAGGCCCTTGAGCACGGTGTCGTTGGGCTCGAAGACCAGGTCCTTGAGACGGGAGCCGAACTCCGGCCGCATGAACCTTTCGCCAGGGCGCGTACCGAGGATCTGGATGATGCTCTCGTGGATGTGTTCGTGTTCCGCCGAGGTGGCCGAAGAAACCCGTGCCCCGCCGGAGCGCCGGTGAAAGCTGAAGGGAAACTTGAGCCCGCGGCCGAGGAAATCGAGGTTCATCGTTGATGCTCGCCCTCCTTGGCTCGCACCCCTTCGGGGCGGCCTTCGGCCGTCCAAATCGGCTGTCCTGCCGATTTGTCACGCTCCTCGCAGATGACCGGGGGCTCTCCGCCGGGACCGGAT
>DUEQ01000193.1 GCA_011192085.1 Caldilineae bacterium | reverse complement strand
CTCAGCGTCATCCTCAGTATACGCCCCGGTTATTAGTGAAGGGTTAGAAGAGGATTAGCAGAGTGTATGAGTGACCCGTCATCCCGACGACCGAAGGGAGGGGGGATACAGCGGGCGCACCATCCTCGCCCGCTATCGCCCTCGCGAGGGACATGGAGCCAGCCCTCGCCCATCCAAACAGTTAGGTGTACAATAACTGTCCGCTGTCCGGAGTCCGCGGTCGATAGGACTCAGTTCGCTGTTCCCGGTTCACAGTTGGCTGCTTCGCAACGACCTTACTTGTTCACTTTTCACTTTTAATTTTTCACTTCCTACCCATGCCCTACCGGTTCGTCAACCGTATCCGCCTTTACTATGAAACCCTGGGCCAGGGGGAGCCCGCGCTCTTCCTCCATGGCTTGGGGTCCAGCTCCCGCGGGTGGGAGTTCCAGCGGGAGCCCTTCGCCCAACGCTACCAGGTCATCCTGGCCGATGTCCGCGGCCACGGGGACAGCGACAAACCGCCCGGCCCCTATTCGGCACCCATGATGACCGAGGACATCGCTGCCCTACTGGACGCGCTGGGCGAAGGGCCGGTGCACGTAGTTGGGCTCAGCATGGGGGGGATGATGGGCTTCCAGCTCGCAGTGGACCGCCCCGACCTGGTGCGCAGCCTGGTCGTGGTGAACAGCTTGCCTGAGCTGGTTCCCCACTCTCTGGGCGAACGCCTGGCCCTGTGGCAGCGCAAGCTCCTCATGAGGGCGCTCAGCCCCCAACGCCTGGCCCGGGCCCTGGGCCAACGCATCTTCCCCAAACCGGAACAACAACCCCTGCTGGACGCGTTCATCGAAGACTTTCTGCGCAACGATCCCGCGGCCTACCGAGCGGCCGCGAACGCGCTCATCGGCTGGAGCGTGCGGGATCGCATTGGCGCAATCGCGTGCCCGGTGCTGTTCATTTCGGGCGACCGGGACTATACCCCGCCCGAGGTCAAGGAAACCTACGCGCGGGAGATCCCAGATGCGCGGGTTGTGGTCATCGAGGATTCGGGCCACGCCACCCCTGTGGATCAACCTGACGCGTTCAACCGGGCGGTGCTGGATTTTCTGCAGAGATGAGATCACCTTGATTACGGTCATCTCTCTCCGCTTT
>DUEQ01000192.1 GCA_011192085.1 Caldilineae bacterium | reverse complement strand
TAGTTAGGAAGGAGGAAGGAACGATGCGAAAAATCATGGGCTGGATTTGGGTGGTATTAGGGATTGCGGTTGTTGCGGTGGGAAGCGATAAAGTTCCAGCGTGGCAACTTATTAACTGGGACGGCCCGGTGTCCGCAGCCGAGCGGCTCTCCGCCGATGAGTACGTCCTCCCCGAGGGCTGGGAGGAGGCCGTGGCGGGCGTCACGGAGATCGTGTACTTCAACAGCGGTGCCCTGCGCCACGATCCCGCCACCGTGGTGAACATCGAGAGGTTCGAGGCCCTCACTGGGATAAAGGTGAGAGCCATTGAGGTCTCCTCCCTCATCCTCTTCGACAAGACCTTGAGCGTCCTGGTGTCCCGGGATCTCTCCATCCACGGGATGTCCCTCACCGACGCCCCCCTCGAACTTTCCCAGGTGATCGGCGCCGGTTGGGCTGCTCCATTGCCCTTCTGGACCCCCGAGGTTCAGAATATCTACCCCAAGGCCTTGGTGGATGCCATGCGGGGCGCTGACGGCAGGGTATATGCCACCTGCGACACCATGCGCGTGTACGTTCTCTTCTATCGTCCCTCCTGGCTCAAGGCTGCTGGGGTGGAAAAGGTTCCCGAGACTTGGCAGGAAGTACGTGAGGCGGCGCTGAAATGCCGGGAGTGGGCGGTGAAGAATCTGGGCCCCGACTACTGGGGCATCGTCTTCCCCGGCAAATACAACCTAGCACACATGCTCCAGGCCGGCATCTACTCCCAGGGTGCCCGGGTGCTCGTGGATGGCAAACCGGTGTGGAATAGCCCCGAGGGCCGAAACTCCTGGCAGCTATGGTACGATTTCATCGCCACTGACAAATCAGCTCCCGAAGCATGTCTGGGCTACACCTGGAACGACTACCAAGAGGTTTTTGCCAAAGGCAAAGCAGCCATGATGCTCGGCTTCTCCACCTACATCGTGCGCTGTTCGAATCCCGAGCTCGCCCCGGGCATCCAGACCGATGTGTTCGGGAACCCCGTGGAGGGTGGCGACTTCGCCGTGGTAGCGCCACCTAAATGGGATGTAAACCACCCCGAGTCCCATCGGGCCGCGTTCATCGATTTTGACGGCTTCATCGTAAACCCCTTCGCCGACGACAAGCACCAGGCCGCCGTCATGCTCTTCGCCGAGTTCCGCATGAGTAAAGAGGCTTGCCGCAACGAAGTGTTGGTCGAGGGTAACGACGCTTTCTTCCCCGGCGTATACGATGACCCCGAGGTCTTGGGCAAGATTCGCTTTCCCGAGGCGCTCAGGCTCTCCGCTCAGAACGCCGTCATGGAGGCCTTCCCACCGGGCAGCAAGCATTCCATCGACATCCTTGTGGAGTACTTCGGAAAGGCCGTGACCGGCCAGATGGACGCCCAAGACGCGCTGGACGCGGCGCAGAAGGAGATCGACGAAATCTACTGGTGATCGTCTTGGCGCACTCCGGAAGTGAGCGGGGACCGCAGCCCATAGGGCTGCGGTCCCCCCGCAGATTCAGGATGACCGATAGCCGGTTCGGGGCCCTCGTTTCCCTGCCGGGGTTGCTCCTTCTGCTTTTGTGGGTGGGGGTTCCGTTGGCAATAGTGGTCGTGATAAGTTTCTACCGCTATGATTTTATACGGCCCACGAAGTTCTACGGGTTGGGCAACTATGTC
>DUEQ01000191.1 GCA_011192085.1 Caldilineae bacterium | reverse complement strand
AATCTCAACCCTCAACGATCCACATCGCCAAGCACAATGTCAATCGTGCCGATGATGACGACCAGGTCGGAGAAGAGGTGCTCTTTCGAGAGCATGGCGATGGATTGGAGGTTGGCGAAGCTGGGCGTGCGGATGCGCAGGCGATAGGGATGCGCGCTGCCGTCGGAGATGATGTAGAAGCCCATCTCCCCCTTGGGCGCTTCGATGGCCCGATAGACTTCGCCCGGCCGCGGCCTCACGCCCTCGGTGTAGAGCTTGAAGTGATGGATGAGGGCTTCCATGCTCTGGTCCAGCAGGTCGCGCTTGGGGGGCGCGATCTTGGGATCATCCAGCAGATAATCGCCCTCGGGCAGCATGTCCGCGGCCTGGCGCAGGATGCGCACCGACTGTTTCATCTCGGCCATGCGCACCAGATAGCGCCCATAGCTGTCGCCCAGCTCGGAGGTGGGGATGTCGAATTCGTACTGATCGTAGCCGCAGTAGGGCTGGGCCCGACGCAGGTCGTAAGCCACGCCGCTTCCCCGCAACATGGGGCCGGTGATTCCCATGGCAATGGCGTCCCGTTTGCTCAAGGGACCGACGCCCTCCAAGCGTTTGCGCCACAGGGGATTCTTGTCCAGCATGGCCCGATATTCATCCAGCCGGGCATCCATGTAGTCTAGGAATTCCCTCATGCGGGGGATGAACGCAGGGGGCAAGTCATCGGAGACGCCCCCAACCCGCATGTAGGAAGTCGTCAGGCGAGCTCCGCAGGCCATCTCGAAGAGATCGAGGATCTCCTCCCGTTCACGGAATGCATACATAAGAAGCGCGTGGCCCGTGCCGCTGATATCAAGGGCATGGGTGCCCAGCCACACCAGGTGACCGGCGATGCGTTGCAGCTCGGCCATGATCACGCGGATGACCTGCGCCCGAGGCGGAGCCTCGACGCCCAACAACCGCTCCACAGTGAGCACGTAGGAGAGGTTGTTCTGCATGGCCGAGACGTAGTCCATGCGGTCGGTGTAGTAGACGAAATCCTTATAGCGGACGTTCTCGCCCTGTTTCTCGAAGCCGCTGTGCAGATAGCCGATGTCGGGCTCCACGTTCTTGATGCGTTCGCCGTCGAGTTCGACGATGAGGCGGAGGACGCCGTGGGTGGAGGGGTGCTGAGGCCCCATGTTCACCACCATATGGGTCCCATCCATGCCTTTGGGCAACGCCTGAGGCGTCTGCTCCGGCTGCATGATCTGGCGGCCCAACATCTTGAATTCATCGTCATCCCAGGTGACGGAGAAGGGGACTCGCTCGCCGCCCAGAGGCATGTCCTTGCGCAGAGGATGGCCGGGCCAGTCATCGGGCATGAGGATGCGCCGCAGGTCGGGATGGCCCTCGTAGCGCACGCCGAAGAGGTCATAGGCCTCTCGTTCGTGCCAGTTGGCCGCGGGCCAGATGCCGGTGAGGCTGGGCGCGACCGGATTATCGCCGCCTGGCAGAGGCGTCTTGATCTGAATGAGCTCACCATCCCGGGCTACAGAGCGCAGGTGGTAAACCCCCAGAAAACGGGCGTCAGTGTGTTTTTGGGCCTCAGGCAGCTTGAGCTGGTCCACTACCGTGAGGTTGCTGAGAAGGTCGAATCCCTGCTCATCCCGCAGGAATCGCCCGATCTCCAGCAAGCGTTCCGAAGCCACGGTGACGGAGGGTGCGCCCGAGGCGTCGCCCCTATCCAGCACGGCGTCGGGGAATTGTTGGCGGAGAACGTCGATGGTTTCTGTCATCATGTCAGTCAATCAAAGGACGTATGTTTTTCCGGAAAAGTCATCAGCATTCAGTTTGACCTCACTTCGCTGATTACTGATAACTGATTACTGACTCATGCACCGGGCAGCGGGGGCAGATCGGACGTGTCGGGCAGGAGCACGCCCAGCTCGGTCTGTTTGGGCGCGTTGTGATCGCGTAGATGCTCGGTCTCGATCTTCTTTTGGAGCATGGTGAGGGCGTAGAGCAGGGCCTCGGGCCGGGGCGGGCAGCCGGGCACGTACACATCCACCGGGATGATCTTGTCCACGCCCTGGACGATGGCGTAGTTATTAAAGGGGCCGCCCGCGGATGCGCAGATGCCCATGGCGATGACCCACTTGGGCTCGGCCATTTCATCGTAAAGGCGCTTGATCACGGGCGCCATCTTATTGCTGACGCGACCAGCCACGATCATAAGGTCGGCCTGACGGGGGGAGGCCCGGAACAGCTCGCTGCCGAAGCGGGCGATATCGTGTCGGGACGTGCCCGTGGTGATCATCTCGATGGCGCAGCAAGCCAAGCCGAACAACAGGGGCCAGATGGAATTCTTGCGGCTCCAGTTGACGACCGATTCGAGCGTGGTGGTGATGACGCCGGTTTCAGGGAGTTTGCTTTCGAAACCCATAGGGGAAAGTCTCCAGAAGCGTTGATAAACAATATCGAGCGGGCGTTGGAGGGAGTTCGTTGGGGATT
>DUEQ01000190.1 GCA_011192085.1 Caldilineae bacterium | reverse complement strand
CTGACCTCAGCTTTATCTGCGTTAATCTGTTCCAATCAGCGACATTTGCGCTCTCCAATCCTATTTTTCGAGCAACGCCAGGGCGCGAGCGACGACGTTTTCCATGATGAAGCCGTATTTCTCGAACAGGAGTTTGCCGGGCGCGGAGGCTCCGAAGCGGTCGATGCCGATGACATCGCCGTTCAGGCCCACATAGCGGGCCCAGCCCAGGGTAGCGCCCGCCTCGATGGCCAGCTTGGGCTTGTCTGGGGGCAGCACCGACGCCCGGTACGCTTCATCCTGCCTGTCAAACAGCTCCCAACTGGGCATGGAGACGACCCGGGCGGTGACGCCCTGCTCCAGCAGCGCGTCCACGGCGTCCAGGGCAAGGGCCACTTCGGACCCGGTGGCGATGAGCACGATGTCGGGGTCGCCGCTGAGAGGGTCGGCCAAGATGTAGGCCCCGCGGGCGAGCTGGTTGTCCTTGGGCGTGATCTGGGGCAGGCCCTGGCGGGAGAGGATGAGCGCGGTGGGCCCGCGGCGCTCCAGCGCCACCTTCCACGCCTGCGCGGTCTCATTGCCATCCGCCGGGCGGATGACCGTCAGGTTGGGCATGGCCCGCAGGGCCATGAGATGCTCTATGGGCTGGTGGGTGGGGCCATCCTCGCCCAGGCCGATGCTGTCGTGGGTGAAAACGAACACCACAGGCAGGTTCATGAGAGCGGTCACCCGCAGCGCTCCGCGCATGTAATCGGAGAAGACCAGAAAGGTGCCGCCGTAGGGACGCACGTAATGGGTGGCCAGGCCGTTCATGATCGCGGCCATGCCATGCTCGCGCACACCATAATGGATGTAGTTCCCGCCGAAGTCCCCGCGCTGAATGGCTTTCGCGTCTTTCGGCTTTGTCTTGTTGCTGCTGGTGAGGTCCGCAGAGCCGCCCAAAACCATGGGCAGATGGGGGAGGATTGCATCCAGGACCTTGCCCGAGGTCGCGCGGGTGGCCAGCGGCTTCTCGCCGGTGAAATTGGGGAGATACTGTTCCCAACCTGCGGGCAATTCCCCATGGACGAACAGGTCCCATTCCTGGGCCAATTCGGGATGCGCCTGGCGATAGGCGGCCATCATCTCGCGCCACTGCGCGTGCGCTGCCGCGCCTGCGGCCTTTATGGCTTCGACTCGGGCCCAGACCTCCTCGGGAATGTAGAATGCCTCGTCTTCGGGGAAGCCGAAAAAGCGCTTGGTTTCCCGCACGCCATCCGGGCCCAGGGGTTCGCCGTGGACTTTGGCGGTGTCCTGCCGGGGGCTGCCGTAGCCGATGTGGGTGCGGCAGGCGATGATGGAGGGGCGCTCCGCCTCGGCCTGGGCGGCGCGAATGGCCCCATCCACCGCGGCCATGTCATGCCCATCCACCCGTTGTACGTGCCAGCCATAGGCCTCGAATCGGGCCAGCACGTCCTCGGTGAACGCGATCTCGGTGGGACCGTCGATGGAGATGTGGTTGTCGTCATAAAGGACGATGAGTTTGCCCAACCCCCAATGCCCGGCCAGGGACGCGGCCTCGTGGGAGACGCCCTCCATGAGGTCGCCGTCGCCCGCGAGGACGTAAGTGTAGTGATCCATCACCGTGAAGCCGGACTTGTTGAACCGGGCCGCGAGCCAGCGTTCGGCCAGGGCCATGCCCACCGCGTTGCTGATGCCTTGTCCCAGCGGGCCGGTGGTTATTTCGATGCCCAGCTTCGGGTCATATTCGGGATGTCCTGCTGTGATATATCCCCACTGCCGAAAGTGTTGGAGATCCTCCATGGTGATGGGATAGCCGAACAGGTGGAGAAGGGCATAGAGGAGGGCGGAGCCGTGCCCCGCGGAGAGGATGAAGCGATCCCGGTCGGGCCAGGCGGGGTCTGCGGGATCGTGCTTGAGGAAACGGGTCCAGAGGACAATGGCGACGTCGGCCGCGCCCAGGGGCAGGCCGGGGTGTCCCGAATTCGCGGCCTGAATCGCGTCCACCGCCAGCAGACGCAGGGTGTTGGCGACGAGTTGGTCGGTGTGATCGTAGGTCATGATGCGCTCCTGGGGAATGATTTGCATGCAATTATCCTCGCGTTCCGGTTGAAAGAGCCGTTACGTTTGAAGCGTGAAGCAGGGGATACGGGCGCTGGCCCAAGGATGCCGATGTGAGGGTCGCAGGTGGCAGGTAGGGCTGCGCAGGGTGACTTGACGCCTGCGACGTGCCGCCTGCCAACCTGATTTCAGCCTTTTTGTCTGCGTCAATCCATTCCCCTCAGCATCATCTGCGTTCTCCACTCCGATTTCGGAGACATGGTGATGACAGGCAGGAAGACGCGTTCATCGCCCGCGGCGACGAAGATAACGCGGGGTTCGGAGTATGGCCCCACTGTGCCGTCCGCATCCACCGCGGCCACCCGCCAGTAGTAGCGCCCGGGCGGAAGCGGGTGCGCGGGTTGGTAGGTCACCGCGGGAATAGAAGGGGGTGCGGCTTGGAAGGTGGTTGCGCCCGCCGCCTGCATTCCTCCCCCCGCCATCTGCAAAGGCAGGAAGTGGACGATGCCCGCGGGGACCCAGACATCGAGTTCGGGCGCGTGGAAGTAGGGCTTGCCGCGGAAGAGGCTGTCATCCACCTGGAGTTTGTAGCCCGCGATGGGGCGGGAGCCCGCCTGGGGACGTCGCCAGGAGAAGAGGGGCCGGGGCGGAACGAGCGCGTTGGAGTCGGGCTCGGTCACCATGGGCCGGGCGGGGGGCGGATCGGTCAGGGCCAGGCTCTGGTAGGTGGGATAGAAAGGGCTGGGATCGAAGGATTCTCGCTCCCATAACGGGTCGCTTTCGGTGAAGATGCCCGGACCCCACTGCGACGTCCACGATTTGAACCAGAAAGTGCGACTCACGCCCTCGCGAAACAGGATGTCGAAGAACTCCTGGACGCGCTCTCGGGAGATGGTTTCCCTCCATTCTCGGGCGTTGGCTTCGGTGATCCACATCTCGAAAGCGTTGTCGCCCAGGGCCTGATGGATGGCGTCCATCTTGCGCACCGGTTCGTCGAACAGATGAAAGGTGAGTATATCGATGAGGCCTCGGATATCCTCGTCACCTTCCAAGGCCATCAGCCGTTTCAGGAACTTGGCGCCATAGATGTCGGAGAGGCTGCCCACCAATGTCTTGCCTCCGATGTCATGCCGGTCGATTTCCGCCGCCGCCAGCCTGACTAATCTGGCGTACTCGGGCACGTTTTGATTCCATGGGTCGCCAGGGATGTACCAGAACTCCAGCAGGTCAGGTTCGTTCCAGATCTCCCAGAGATGCACCTGGTTTTTGCCGCGCGCGCCATACCGCTGCACGATGGCCGCCATGAAGTCGGACCAGTCAGCCCAGTCCTGCGGGGGCAAATTGCGAGGGTACTGCTGGTAGTCGAAGCAGCTTTCCTCGATGTCATAGCCCAACGCGGCCCAGTCGGGCGTGTAGAAGATCTGAGGGACGATCTCCATGCCGTAGTTGCGGGCCAGTTGAAAGGCGATGTCGGTCTCCCCCCAACGATACGCGTCCCGCTCCGGTTCGGTCAGGCACCACAGCACGGCGATGCGAGCGCTGCGCACGCCCGCGGCCCAGCTTTTCTGAAACATCGCATCCATCAGGTCCACCCGGAGATCGCCATCGGTCCGGGGCCAGGCCTTTTCGCGGGGGAAGGTCCATTGCCAGCTGGGCCCCATCAGGTCCATGCCGTAGGGTGACGCGGGAGCGGGTTGGCGTAAAGGATCGTAGGGTGGGCCGCCCTCCGCCCCAACGGTCGGGGAAGCGATCCATAGCGTCAGAAACAGGAGGATGATGGAGGGGAGGGCGCGCTGTTTCATGGGCGTCGTGGCTTTGACATGGGGCGATGGATCGTGGGCAAGGGAGGAGGCGTTCGGGCATCGCCATCCTCCCTCGTCGAGCAGCCATCCGCGGCTTGCCCTCCATTTTACCCCAATTCCATCAGGAATCGATAATCGAGCGGAAAATGCGCCGTCCAATCGGGAGTCTCCCCGAAGCCGTTTCGGACGCTTTTCTCCTTACGGGACGTCAGGTATAATCGGGGAAGCGTCCTT
>DUEQ01000019.1 GCA_011192085.1 Caldilineae bacterium | reverse complement strand
CGATTCATCCTCGAATTGGTGGATCGTCTTGCTTTATGGCGCGCTTTCCATCATCCTGGGGCTCTTCTTCCTCTTCTATCCCCTGACCTCGTTGGTCGCCTTCGTCTTCGCCCTGGGCGTCTACTGGCTTGTCAGCGGGATCGTCACCCTCATCCACATGGTCCAAGACCGCACAGCCTGGGGTTGGCAGCTCTTCTCGGGCGTGCTGGGCATTGTCGCCGGTCTGATGGTCATCAGCCGCCCCCTGTGGGCCGCCCTCGTGGTGCCTACCATCTATGTGATCATCATCGCCATCACGGGCATTTTCATGGGGATCTTGCTGCTAATCGCTGCGTTCAAAGGCGCGGGTTGGGGCGCCGGGATCATGGGCGCCCTGACGGTCATCCTGGGCATCATCCTATGGGCGAATCCCCTCATCGCCGCGGCCGCGCTGCCCTGGGTCTTTGGCGTTTTCACCCTCCTGGGCGGCATCATCAATGTGTTCGCCGCTTTCAAAATGAAGTGACGGGCCATTCAACCCCTTACGCTCTTCATTGCCAACCACAGCATCCATGGAGGGCGGCTTTCGGGCCGTCCTTCATGCTGTCTATGATGGACCTATCGAGCTCCTCTTCGCCCTCATCGTTCAGCGCGGTCCGGGCCAGGCCTTGAAGAAGATCGCCCATTATGCGGAGATCCACGCTTTGAAAGTGGGACAAGACCCCCTCGGGCGGCGTCTCGGCTATGGCAACATCATCCTCACCACCGCAGACGCCTCCTCGTTCAAAATCAACAATATCGACGATCCAGACGCCATCGCCGCGCGGATCGACGAACGCATCCAACAAACACTGGTGCAACAAGACCCCCTCGCGTTCAATAACATGGTCGGCGTCGAATATCGGCGCTTCATCGACCTGGAATTCTACGAGCAGGATGGGAAAACCGTGCGCCATGTTTATGCATGGCCCGCGAACCGCCCCATCTTCCTCAGAGAAAACAACGCGGAGAGATTCTACATGCGGGCCGGAAACGCCAGCCAACCCCTCACTTTCATTCAGGTGGTGCGCTACATCCAGGCCCGCTTTCCGCAATGCTGACCATCCACCCCTCGCATACGCTCCGTATGGAAGGCAATTCATGACCGACACTCCCGATAACATCCAACCCACCCAGCGCCTGGACGCGCCCGAACCGGATCTGGTTCCGCCTCCGCCCGATGCGCCCGTCCCCCCGCCCGCGGGCGACGCCGATGGCGGATTTTGGGCCAACGCCAGCGGCGGCGTCAAGGCTGGCGTCATCCTCGGCGTCGTCCTCGCCATTCTGGCCCTGATGTGGCTGCTGGTCGCGCTGTGGGGCGGCGATAAGCCCGAACCCACGCCCGTTCCCCCGCTGACCCCCATCCCCACCACGGAAGCGCCCACGCCCGAGGCGGGCAACCCCTCCCTCACCGCCACCAGCACCACCTACATCTACGCAGGACCGAGCGCGGCGTACCCCCAGGCAGGCCTGTTGCAGGCTGGACTCTCCGCCGAAATCATCGGCAGAAATGACGCCAGGACCTGGTGGGCCATCAAATTCCCCGAAGGTCCCAACGGCGTCGGTTGGGTGCCAAACAACCTGGTGACCACCGCCAACGCGGACAACGCGCCCGTGCTGTCCCCCCCGCCCCTGCCCACTCCCACCACAGCGCCCCCCATCGCCATCACCGACTGGAAGGGCGAATACTTCAACAACCCCAGCCTCCAGGGCGAGCCGACGACCGTGCGCAACGACCGGGAGATCAACTTCAACTGGGGCGGTCAGTCCCCCGCCGACGGCGTGCCCGGCGAGGACTGGTCCGCGCGCTGGAGCATCCAACGGGAGGTCGCGGCCGGGACCTACACCATCGACGTGTGGGTGGATGACGGCGTTCGGGTGTATGTCGATAATCAACTCGTCATCGACGGCTGGCAAACGGGCGGCGCTCGTCACTACACCGCCAACGTCAACATCACTCGGGGCGAGCACGAAGTCCGGGTGGAGTACTTCCAGAGCAAAGACGACAGCCTGATCCAGGTAAACTTCGGCTACGACGCCGGAGCCTATCCCGACTGGAAGGGCGAATACTTCAACAACCCCAGCCTCCAGGGCGAGCCAACGACCGTGCGCAACGACCGGGAGATCAACTTCGATTGGGGGACTGGCGCGCCCGCGCCCGGCCTGCCTACGGACAACTATTCGGTGCGCTGGAGCCGTCATGCTCAGTTCGATGAAGGTGACTACCTCTTCACCGTGGAGGTGGAGGGCGGCGTCCGGCTGTGGCTGGATGGTCGGCTCCTCATTGATGATTGGACCAGTGGCCCCTTCCGCACCCGCACCGCTCAGAGCGGCGTGATCCAGGCTGGCCCCCACGACCTGCGCGTCGATTACTTCAAGACCGCGGGCAATGGACGCATCCGGGTGAGCTGGCAACCCCTGACAGGACAGCCTCCCACCGCGGTCATCGATCTCCCCACTCAGACCATCGTCGCGGGCGAACCGGTTCAATTCAGCGCCCAGCGCTCCATGGCCGCGCCCGGTCGCCAGATCGTCACCTACGAATGGGATTTCGGCAACGGCTTGGGCTCCAACGACATGAACCCCGTCGTCACCTTCGCCGCGCCCGGCCAATACCTGGTGAGCCTCAAAATCTACGACGATCTGGCGCAGATGGGTCAGTCCAGCGTCACCATTACGGTGGAGCCCGCCCAGGCGCAATCCCCGGTCGCGGTCATCGTCGGGCCCGCCTCGGGCATGGCGGGCGAGGTGCTCAGCTTCAGCGGACTGGACTCCCAAGGCGACATCATCGATTACGACTGGGATTTCGGCGACGGTCAGACCGCCAAAGGCGCGGAGGTCAGCCACGTCTACCCCCAGGCGGGCGTCTACACCCTCATCCTCACGGTGATCGACCGAAATGGCCTCACCAACTCCACCGCCCTGAACGTGACCATCACCGCCGCGCCTGAGCCCACCCAGCCCCCTGCGCCCGAACCCACCCAGACTCCTGAGCCCGAGCCCAGCCCCACGCCTCCCGGCGGGGATATCACAGGCGTCACCTGGTATCTGCGCAGCATGACCACAGGCCGGGCCGCGCCCGTTCCCGCGCTGCCCAACACCACCGTCACCCTGCTCATCACGCCCAAGAGCGACGACGCCGGCGTCTTCTCGGGCAACGGCGGCTGCAACGCCTATCAGGGCGACTATCAGATCCTCGGCCCCGGCCAGATCCAGTTCACGAATCTGAGCCAAAGCCAAAATCTCTGCGATCCCGACATCATGGAGCAGGAGACCAACTTCTTCACCTTGCTCCAGACCATGCAACAATACGTGGCCGCGGGCGAGACCATGACCCTGCAAAGCGCCGCCGGCGCCCTCGACTTCGCGACCACGCCCTAATCCCTTCGAGAGCGCCAACCCCTCTCCCCATCTGCACTTTGCGGCAGGTTGGCGAGAGCGATCACCTCCACTGGCGGTGTTCGCTCTCGCGACCTGCCGTTTTTTGATCCCCGCCAGATCGTCATCAAACCTTCATATTCCCGTCAATCCGCCGTCATATACCTTTGCGAAACTACTGAGGACCAGGACATCTATCGTCCATCGTCGCGACGCCTCAGGGCGCATGACTTTTCAACCTGGCCATCCGTAAATCCCCCCGGTCAGGAACCACGCGGCCCCTTCCCCAGGAGGATTGCACTATGATGATGTTGGGCCTTGGCGCCTTCGGCTTGCTATTCATGCTATTCTTGTTCATTGCCATCATCGCCGCGGCCGTAGCGGCCATCGGCTGGCTTTTTCCCAAACCCCTGTCCGCGCCGCCCGCTCCCCAGTCGCGCGCGATTCGCGACATGCACGCACATGACGAGCCCGCTGCGCATCGCCATGCGCCCGAGACCGCCCTCGATATCCTCAAGAAACGCTATGCCCGAGGGGAGATCACCAAAGAGGAATATGAAACCATCAAACGCGACCTCCTGACGTCCTAGCCGCGCCTCCATTGCCCTCACGCGCTTTCCCTCCCACACCCATCCCCTTCCAGGAGATGCGCTTCAGACGATTCCCGGAACGCAGGCCCCGCCCCCTCGTTCCGGGAATCATCGCGTCAGGGGGCGAGGGTCTTCTCAGGCAAACGGAAGGAGAGCAACCGCAGCGCGTTGAGGGCCACGATGATGGTGCTGCCCTCATGCAAGAGCACCACGCCGCTGAGTGCAATCGCGCCCGTCACCGACGCAGCGATGAGCAGGGCGATGACGCCCAGGGATACAGCTAAATTCTGGATGATGATGCGACGGCTGGCCCGGCTCAGGCCCACCGCGAAGGGCAGTTTCGACAGATCATCAGCCATCAAGGCCACGTCCGCGGTCTCCATGGCCGCGGCTGCGCCCGCCGCGCGCCCGGTCGCGGCGCATCATAAGCCACATAGACTACACCTGCGGCATAGTTCGCCCGGGCGTGAAGCATGCCTGGCAGCGCCTCCAGGGCTTGTGTGAGGGTGTCGGCCGCGTCGGCCGCGAATATACGGTCCAATGGGAGGGCTTCGTGGCGATAGCGGTCGGTGACGCGCGCGCCCGCATCCCGGGCCAATCGCTCGATCTTGCTTAGCGAGACCAGGTTGGGGTCGTAGTGAAGGCAAAGACGGGCCGTTCCATTTTCCCGCACGATATGCGCTTTGGCGACGCCGCGCGTGTGGGATAGCTCTTCGGTGAGCAGAGACGCGCACGCATCGCCATCTTCCATGTCAGGCAATAACAGAGGAAGGTCAAGTTTCAGTGTATTGGTCATGATCATGATTTATGTGATCTCAGCCAAAACGGACGTGAGCCAGGCCTTGATCGAACAGGTCATGGATGTGGTCATCCATCAGGGTGTAGTACGCGTGGCGGCCCTGCTTGCGCGCCCGCACGATGCGGAGATGACGCAGCACCCGCAGTTGATGGGAAACCGCAGGCTGGGTCATCTCCAGGACGCGGGCCAGATCGCCCACGCAGAGTTCGGCATGGGCCAACAGCCCAATGATTCGCACCCGCGTGGGATCAGAAAGGGCCTTGAACAGGTCCGCCACCCGAGACGCGGTAGCGTGATCCAGCAACAGATCCGCGGCGGCTCGGGCCACCGCGGCTGGATCATGCTCGTCCGCGCACATGGTCAGGCGTTCTTCGAGGAAGGATTCGGGCATGATGCAAACTCCACAAACATATAAGTATACATTCATATGTTATCACATTTTCCCGCATGGTCAAAGTATGGTACAATCCCCCGCGTCATGATCCTCACTGGACTCATCGGCTGGCCCGTGGCGCATTCCAAATCCCCGGCCATGCACAACGCCGCGTTTCGAGCCGCGGGCGTGGATGGCTTTTACGCTCTCCTGCCCGTGCCGCCCCAACGCGTAGGCGAGGCCGTGGCGGGATTACGGGCGCTGGGGTTTCGCGGGGCGAACGTGACCGTGCCCCACAAGCGGGCTGTGATCCCTTTCCTGGATGAACTCTCGCCCGAGGCGCGGGCCATCGGCGCGGTGAACACGATCCTCGTGGAGAAAGATGGGCGGCTGGTGGGAACGAACACCGACGCGTGGGGCTTCGCGCGGGACCTGGAAGCCCAGGGGCTGGACTTGAAGGCGCTGCCGCACCGGGGCGCGCTGGTGTTGGGTGCGGGCGGCTCAGCCCGGGCCGTAGTCTACGCCCTGGCCATCCGACTCATCCCCACGCAGATCCTCGCCCGCAGACCCGAGCAGGCCCAAGCCCTGATCGCCTCCCTGGCTCCCCATCTCCCCCGCGGCGACTTGCTCCACGCGCATCCCTGGTCCAGACTACCCGAGCTGGCCCCCGCGGTCGGCCTCATCGTCAACTGTACGCCCGTGGGCATGACGCCGCGAGAGGACGCCTCCCCCTGGCCCGACCATCTCCCCTTCCACAGCGAACAGGCCCTCTATGACCTGGTGTACAACCCACCCCGCACCCGGCTCATGGCCCAGGCCCAAGCGGGAGGCGCGCGGGCGTGGAATGGGTTGGGCATGTTGGTGTATCAGGGTGCGCGGGCCTGGGAACTTTGGACGGGCCAGCCCGCGCCCGTGGATGTCATGACCGCGGCAGTGCAATAGGAGATGTAACTAAAGGAGCTCGGTCACGCGCGCCAGGACGCGCGGGGGCAGCCATGCGGCGGTGTGAAAGCGAGGATACACAGCGAGGCGCTCGCGCAGTTCGAAGCCTGCATCCGCGCTGGCCGCGGCCAGCTCCGCGATGGCAGGCCAGGGAGCCTCGGGGTTGATGTGGTCTCGGGTCACCGGCGAGATCCCGCCCCAGTCGTTGATCCCGGCCAGCAGGTAGAGCGTGTACGCGTCGGGGGTGAGGTTGGGGGGCGCTTGCAAGCTGATCTCAGGCGGTAGGATGAGACGGGCCACCGCAATGGTGCGGGCCATCTCCAGGGCGCTGGGTTCGTCCTTCGCCCGAAAGCGGATGTCGGGTTTGCGACGGAAGTTCTGGATGATGACCTCCTGGATGTGCCCATAACGACGATGCAGCTCCGCGATGGCGAAGAGGCTATCCACCCGCTCCTCGGGCGTCTCCCCGATGCCGATGAGGATGCCCGTGGTGAACGGGATGCGCAGGCGCCCTGCGGCCTCCAGTGCGGCGAGACGGCGCTCGGGCGCCTTGTCGGGACAGCCGAAATGGGCCTGGCCTCGCTCCATCAGCCGGGGGCTGACGTTCTCCAACATCATGCCCATGCTGCCCGCCCAGGGCCGCAGTTTGCGCCATTCCTCCTCGAAGAGCGCGCCCGGATTGGGATGGGGCAAGAGGCGGGTTTCTTCGAACACAAGTCGCAGCATGGCGGCGAGATAGTCCACCGTGGAGGCGCGCCCCAATTGGGCGAGCTGCTCCCGCGCGGCCGCATGCACCAGCTCAGGCCGCTCGCCCAGCGAAAAGAGCGCCTCCTTGCATCCCGCGCGCTCCCCCGCGCGGGCGATGGCCAACACCTCGTCGGGCGTGAGGGTGCGGGCCAGGGGATCGCCCGGCCTGCGGGCGAAGGTGCAATACGCGCATTTGTCCCGACACAGGTTGGTTAGGGGGATGAACACCTTGCGGGAGTAGGTCACCGTGCGCCCCCAGGCGGCGTCCCGCACGTTGGACGCGCGCTGCATTAAGGTCAGGAGGTCGCGGCCGCGGGCGCGGATCTGCGCGTACGCCCCCTCGCGAGACAGCCTGTCCAGACTCATTTCGCAAACCATCTCCAGATTCGCACCTCTCGGATGCGGTCATAGCGGGATAGCAAGATGACGATGCCATGCAGTCCGAAGAAAATGGTTAGCATCTTTCCCCAGGGAAGGGTGGGCGTGAGGTCGCCGTAACCGATGGAGCTGATAAGCAGCGCGTAGATAAAAGCCGCCAAGGCGCAAAGGAAGCAAGGGGCAAGGGGAAGACAGGTTTGGTGGCGGCAAGTCGCCAATGGCAAATCCTCCATCCTCCTCCCTCAATACGCCCGCACCTGGCCCGTCTCCTCGAAGGCCCGCAGCGCGGCCAGGGCCTGGGACGCTTCCTCATGCAGGTTGGGAGGCAAGGCGTCGCTGGGGAAGAATCTCGCGTCCCAGCCCTCGCGGCCCGGGCGCAGGTCGCTCTCCCAACGGGTGATGAGGAACAGGGTTGCGTACATCTGGAAGAAGTCGCCGTACATGGCGTCGGGCCGGAACTGGCTCTCGTCGACGCGGGCGATGGGTTGGGGATCGAGCGGGCGCAGGCCCGTCAGCTCCTCCACAGCCCGCACCACGGCCTCATATCCCGACTCATCCATGGCCGCGAAGCCTCCGGGCAGCCGCCAGCGCCCCTCCAGAGAATGCTTGATGAGCAGGATCGCCCCCGCGTCATCTCGCAGTAGCGCCTTGACTTTGGGCGCGATCTTGCGCCGCTGCAAGGTGCGGGTCTGAAATCGAGCGAGGAGAGAACGGAGAAAGGGCATGGCGTGTCAGCGCGTGGGCGTGTGGGGTGCGGATGCCCCCTCCAGCACGGCGTGGTCCGCGATCCAGGCGTCCAGGGCGGCCAGGGCCCGCTCCGCGTATTTGCGATAGCGGGCGCGTTTGTTACGCACCCGGGGTTGCAAAGGGGGCAGCAGTCCGAAGTTCGCCTTCATAGGCTGGAATTCCTTGGGCTCCGCGTGGGTCACATACCAGAAGAGCGCGCCCATCATCGTCTCCCGAGGCATGACCAAAAGCGCCTGATCCGAGATCAACCGGGCCAGGTTGAGGCCCGCCAGCAATCCGCCCGCAGCGGAGCCCACATACCCCTCCGTGCCGATGATCTGCCCGGCGAAGAAGAGATCATCCCTGTCGCGCCATTGCAGGGTGGGGCGTAACAGCACAGGCGAATTGATGAAGGTGTTGCGGTGCATCTGGCCCAGGCGCACGAACTCCGCCTCCTCCAAACCGGGAATCATGCGGAAGATGCGCTTCTGCTCGGGCCAACGGATGTTCGTCTGGAATCCTACCAGGTTGTACAGGGTCCCAGCCAGATTGTCTTGCCGAAGCTGCACCACCGCGAAGGGACGCTGGCCCGTGCGGGGGTTGCGCAGCCCCACCGGTCGCATGGGCCCGAACGCCAACGCGTCATCCCCCCGTTCGGCCAGCACCTCCACCGGCAGACACGCCTCGAAAAAGCGCTCGTCATCCCGCTCGAAGGGGCGCAACTCGATGCGTTCAGCCTGGCGCAAGGCCTGCACAAACGCCCGATAGGTCGCCTCGTCCAGCGGGCAGTTGATATAATCTCCGCCCGTCTCGCCGCTGTCCCGATCGTAGCGGGATTGCCGCCAGCAGGGGGGCATTTTGATGGATTCCAGGGTGACGATGGGCGCGAGCGCGTCGTAGAAATAGAGGTCATCCTGGCCCGCGAGGTCTCGAATGCGTTCGGCCAGCGCGGGCGAGGTGAGGGGGCCGGTGGCAATGAGGGTCGGGCCCTGGGGAATGTGGGTGACCTCCTCCCGGATGACCGTGATGTTGGGATGGTTGCTGATGGCCTGGGTGACGTAGGCGCTGAACTCCTCGCGGCCCACGGCCAGCGCGCCGCCCGCGGGCAGCGAGGTCGCGTCCGCGGCCTCGATGATCAGCGAACCCAGACGCCGCATCTCTTCCTTGAGCAGCCCCATGGCCCGGTCCGCCAGCCAGGAGCCCAGGGAGTTGGAGCAGACCAGCTCCGCGAAGCGATCGGTCTGGTGTGCCTCGGTGGTTTTCTTCGGGCGCATTTCGTAGAGATGGACATGGACGCCGCGGTTGGCCAGTTGCCAGGCCGCTTCGGACCCGGCCAGTCCCGCGCCGATGATGATGACGGTAGGTGGCATGGGGAGAGATGGGGGAGAATGGAGAATGGAGAATGGAGAATGGAGGTTGGAGATCGGGATCGTAACCGGGCCTGAGCTGGGCGAGGCCCATGAATTCGCCTACGGGGGTGTGAAACACGGCGCCGACGAGGCCGATGAGCCCGATTCCCTGCATCCCGAGTATCAGCCAGCACCGGGGCGGCGCGGCCCCGGGGGGAGGATCGGGCAGGGCGACATAGGCCAGGAACACCGGAATGAAGCTGAGGGTGGCGAGGAGATTGTAACCCAGGCGATACTCGCGATAGGCCCGGTCGCCGAAGCGCTTTCGAAACCAGGCCTTGACGCGAACATCGACGAGCACGCTATGCACCACCGCCCAGACCACGAAGACCGCCGTGATGATGACGATGCTTTACATCCCGTCATTGTAGTGCAATCGCGGCAAAGGGGCAAATACGCCGAACGAACGAGTGCGTTTCAGAATTGGAGCGACTAAGGGATGCGACGCACCTGTGGAACGAACCCGAATCGGTTGGATATTAGCGCTTTTGT
>DUEQ01000189.1 GCA_011192085.1 Caldilineae bacterium | reverse complement strand
ATCGCACCAGCCTGCAAGGGGGCGAGGACATGAGTCCGGAGGAATACAAAGCCGCGGGCGGAAACGACAGCCTCATCCATGTCGATTTCATGATGGGCTCCGCGGAGATGGATATCGATGGCATTCTGCCCGACGGAACCGCTGAACCCATCCTCCGCCAGGGCGAATGGGCGTTCAAGGTTTGAATCCAGGAGAGCCGCGCCATGCCCCTCGAAACCACCAGCAACACAACATACTTCATCGATCTGGAGGCCCGTTATGGCGCACACAACTACGCCCCGTTGGAAGTCGTCCTCACCCGGGGCGAGGATGTGTGGGTGTATGACGTGGAAGGCAATCGCTACCTCGACTGCCTCAGCGCCTACTCAGCGGTCTCCCACGGACACTGCCACCCGCGCCTTTACGAGACCCTGACGCAACAAGCCCAACAGCTCACCCTCACCTCCCGCGCCTTCTACAACGATCAATTGGGCCTCTTCTACCGGGATCTGGCGACCTTCAGCGGGTATGAGATGGTCCTGCCCATGAACACGGGCGCGGAGGCGGTGGAGACCGCGATCAAGGCCGCGCGCAAATGGGGCTACGACATCAAAGGCGCGTCCCCAAACCAGGCGGAGATCATCGTCTGCGAAGGAAACTTCCACGGTCGCACCACAACCATCATCAGCTTCTCCTCAGAACCCCAATACCGGGAAGGCTTTGGCCCCTTCACCCCCGGTTTCAAGCTCATTCCCTACGGCGACATCGAGGCCCTGAAGGCCGCCATCACGCCCAACACCGTCGCCTTTCTGATGGAGCCCATCCAGGGCGAGGTCGGCGTGGTCCTCCCGCCCGAAGGGTATCTGCGCCAGGTCGCCGACGTATGTCGAGAGCGCAATGTGCTGTTCATGGCCGACGAGATTCAGACGGGCCTGGGCCGCACCGGCGCTCGCTTCGCCTGCGATCACGAACAGGTCCAGCCCGATGTCATGATCCTGGGCAAGGCGCTGTCGGGCGGGTTCTATCCCGTGTCCGCGGTGCTGTCCAACCGCAAGGTATTGGGCGTATTCCGGCCAGGGGATCATGGCTCCACCTTCGGGGGCAATCCCCTGGCCGCGGCCATCGCCCGCACCGCGCTGGCGGTGTTGCAAGATGAGGGGCTCATCGAGAATGCAGCCCGGATGGGCGATTACTTCATAACCCGGCTTCGGGCCATCGACAGCCCCTACGTGAAGGAAGTTCGGGGCAAGGGTCTGCTGGTAGGGGTGGAGCTCAAGCCCGAGGCTGGAGGCGCGCGGCGGTTCTCCGAGGCGTTGATGGAGGAGGGCATCCTCGCCAAAGACACCCATGAGACCGTCATCCGCTTCGCTCCGCCCCTGACCATCACCCAGGAGACCCTGGATTGGGCCTTGGAGCGGATCGAAAAGGTGCTGACAGCCTGAGGAGATCGCCCCTAAACCGGCCATGCCAATGCGACGCACTTCAGGAGCGAGTGCGTCGCACTTTGTTTTCATCCACCAGACGCCTACCGCCGCCAGGCCATCTTTTCGAAGAACCAGACCGGGAGGACAGGGGCGTCGAACAGACGACGCTTGCCCGAGCCGTCGGGCCGCATGATCCAAACGCCCCATGTCCCACCTTCATCGCTGCGCCAGGCGATCCACTGGCCGTCGGGCGACCAGACGGGCAGGCCGTCGGAAGCGAGGCGATGGGTCAGGCGCTGGCGGCCGCTGCCATCCGCGTTGATGACATAGATCTCGAAGTTTCCCTCCCTCTGGCTGATGAAAGCGATGCGCTTGCCGTCGGGCGACCATGCAGGCTGGCCGTCGCTGCCCCCGGTGGTGAGGCGGACACGGCCGCCTGCGTCCGCGTCGGTCAGCCAGATGCCGCAATCGCCGCCAAAACAGTTGCGGAAGACAATGCGGTTGTCCACGGGCGACCAGTCGGGATATTCGCCCGGGATGAGGGGGCGCAGGCCGCCGCCGTCGCTGTTGACGATGTAGATCTGATCGCCCATGACCGCGAGGCGGTCGCCGCCGGGGCTGAAGGAGGGATAGGCGCCGCCGGGCAGGATGCGGTGTTCATTGGTGTAGTCGTTGTTCATAATCCAGATGCCCACCTGGTCCCGGCCTTTGTCGCCCGGCCAGGCGAAGTAGGCCACCTGCCGTCCGTCGGGGCTGAAATCTACTTCGGTGCGCCAGGCGTGCAGGAACCGCTTCTGGCCCGTGTTGAAGTTGTATTCCCACAGTTCCCACTGCTGGGCGTCGATGTTGGCGTTGGAGTAGAGCAGAACGCCGCGCGGGCCAGGGGGCGGCTTGGGCGTGGGCGTGGCTTCGGGCGTGGGCGGCAGCTCCGCCACGACTTTCACCGCGTCGGCCTCGCCCGTCAGGCTGACCAGGTCCTCGCGCACCCAGGCGGTCTCCCCCGCGCCCAGGTCGATCTGCCACCAGATGACACCCTGTATCTCGGCCTGGCCCACCACGTCGAAGGTCGCGCCCTTCGCGCCTTTCTTTACCACGAGGTAGTTCGTGCCGGGCCCGCCGCGCAGATTGACGGTCTTGTTCAGGGTCACCTGCACGGGTTCAGGCGTGGGGGTGGGGGTGTCGGTGGGCGTGGCCGTAGGCGCGGGCGTGGGCGTGTCGGTGGGCGCCGGGGTAGGGGTGTCGGTGGACGCAGCCGTGGGCGTGGCTGTGGGCGCGGTCGTAGGCGTGGCCGTAGGCGTGGCCGTGGGAACAGGCGTGTCGATGGGCCTGGCGGCCTCGGTCGCGGCCACGGCTTCCGCCACCTGGGTGGCGACTTCGGATTCCGTCGGGCCTGTGTTGCAACCAGCCAGGAAGAGCGCTCCCCACATCAGTGCGGCAAAAAGTGTGATCGTTGTACAGATTCGTTTCATGTTGCAGTTTCTCCTCAGAAAGCAAAGCGTTT
>DUEQ01000188.1 GCA_011192085.1 Caldilineae bacterium | reverse complement strand
GGGCCCATCTTCATGCCTACCAACAACGACTGGCTGACGCTGTGGGTGAAGGTGTACGGCGGCTCGGGCGAGGGCTATCCCATCCCCGGCTGGCGATTACAGGTGAAGCGCAACGGCGTCGTCGTCGCCACCAGCGCCCCCTCCCTGCCCTACTTCCAATGGTCCGCGCCCCCCGACGAGGACTTCGGCAACCGCGTGCAATACAACCTGAAACTGGAGATATACCATCCGGGCCAGGCCGATTGGGAGGTCCATCTCATCGATGCAGGCGGCGTGCGTCGATCCCCCATCGTCACCTTCACCACCAGCCCCGTCAATCCCAACCGCGAAATCTACATCGGCTTCCTCTCCGCACAATAACCTGCGGACCAGAACCATCTCCAACCGCCAACACATCCGACGCATCATGCCAAGAGACCTCTTCCAACACATTGAATCCAACCGTTTCGTGCTGGGCGACGGCGCCATGGGCACCATGCTCCAGCAAATGGGCCTGACCACGGGGGGCGCGCCCGAGCTGTGGAATGTGGAGCGTCCCGACATCATCAAGCAAATCTACCAGAGCTACGTGGACGCGGGTTCGCAGATCATCGAGACCAACACCTTCGGCGGCACCCGCTATCGCCTGAAGCTGCACAACCTGCAAGACCGGGTGCGGGAACTGAACTACGCAGGCGCGGCCCTGGCCCGCGAGGCGGCCGGAGATGACGTGTTCGTGGCCGGGTCCATGGGGCCGACGGGCGAACTCATGCAGCCCATGGGTGAGCTCACCTACGAGGACGCGGTGGACGCCTTTGCAGAGCAAGCTGCGGCCCTGGCCGAAGGAGGCGTGGACCTCTTCCTCATCGAGACCATGAGCGACCTGAACGAAGTCAAGGCCGCGGTGGAGGGTTGCCAGCGCGTCAGCGATCTGCCCATCGCCACGACCATGACCTTCGATACAAACTACCACACGATGATGGGCGTGAGTCCGGCCCAGGCTGTGCGCGAGCTGACCGCGATGGGCGTCAAGATCATCGGCGCCAACTGCGGCAACGGCCCGGATGAGATCCGCCGCGTGGTGCGAGAGATGCTGGCCGCGCGGCCCGAAGGCGTGTACATCTACGCCCAGAGCAACGCAGGGCTGCCCCACTATGACCACGGTCACATCCACTACGACGGCACGCCCGAGGTCATGGCCGAGCTGGCCCTGGAGCTGGCGGGCCTGGGGGTGGACATCATTGGCGCATGTTGCGGCAGCACGCCGGAACACATCCGAGCCATGAACGAAGCCCTACACACCCAACCTATCCCCGAAATCAAGCTGGAGCTACCACCCGAGATCACTCCTCAGCCGCCATCTACACCCCAACGGGAGCGCCGGGAACGTCGTCGGGGCGGGCGACGACGTCAAAGGGATAAAAGCTGAAACGGGGATGGTCCAAAGGTCCGATATCATCAGGAGACCAGTAGGCCGAACCCTTGGCGACAAATGGAGCCTCCCGATCTCCTGATGATCACGTTTCATGTGCGCTCCGCGTGATTCATTCGCGCCTCTGGCCCTATCCTTCGATAATCTTACGAAGGAGCTGAGGTTGACGCCGTTCCAGCGCGCTTTCCGCGGCCAGGGCCAGCCGGAACAGGGTGACTTCATCCCAATAGCGCCCGATGGCTTGCATGCCGATGGGCAGGCCCGCGTCCGAATAGCCCACCGGGAAGCTAATGGCGGGATGGCCTGACAAGTTGGCGAAAGGCGCATAACGCATGATTTCGGTCAGTGTGGTCAGGTCGGAATCGCCATCGGGGAGCGCGGATTCGGGAATGAGAGGCGCGGTGACGCCCGTAGCTGGCGTGATGATCGCGTCCACCTCCTCAAAAGCGGCCTGGAAATGGGCGATGAGCCGGGTGCGCACCCGCTGCGCCTGGATAAAGTCGCGAGCGTTGAACGCGCGAGAGAGCGCGAGGCTGATGCGAACATCCAGTCCCAATTCCTTGTGATGCGCGTCATAGTAGGGCTCCAAGGCCTGATTCATCTCTGAGGTGATGGTGATGACATGGGCGACCCGGGCCGCTTCCAGGTCGGGAATGACGATCTCCTTCACTCGCGCGCCCATCTGCCGAAAACGCTCCAGCATGGCCTCGTTGGCCGCGACCATCTCGGGCGTGGCGTGGCGGAACCAGGGCCAAAACACCCCCAGGGTCAGACCCTTCAGGTCGATATTGTCCCATCCTGCTAGGGTGGGCGAGGCCTGCAACAGGCTGATCCGGTCGTGGGGATGGGGCCCGGCCATGACGGCATAGGCCAGGGCGAGATCACTGACGGTCGCGGCCAGCGGCCCCACATGGGCCACGGAGAAGTCCAGGGCGAAGGCGCTCGATTCGGGGATGCGTCCGTAGGTGGGTTTGAGTCCATACACCCCGCAGAAGGCCGCGGGGATGCGGATGGACCCCCCGCCATCCGCGCCCAGGGCGATGGGAACCAGCCCCGCGGCCACGACCGCGGCCGAGCCGCTGGAGCTGCCGCCGGTGTAGTGCGCGGGGTTGTAGGGGTTGCGCGGCGCGCCGTAATGGGAATTGAATCCGGTGACGCCGATGCCGATCTCATGCATGTTCGTCTTTCCCACCAGCAACGCGCCCGCGCGGCGCATTCTCGCCACCGCGATGGCGTCCTCCTTCACCGGCTCCTGCCCCAGAAAGGTCGTGCCCATGCGGGTGGGATAGGGCGTCATGTCCAGCTCATCCTTCACGGCCACGGGCGCGCCGTCCAGCACGCTGATCGGGCGGCCTTCGGCCCACCGTCGAGCTGAGTCCCGAGCCTGACGCAGCACGTCCTCCCGGTCGATCTCGATGAACGCGCGCAGGGGCGGATCCTGGGCGTCGAAGGCCTCGATGGCCGCGAGCAGGGCCTCGGCCACCTGCACGGGATCGGTCTGGCCCTGGGCGTAGGCCCGGGCATAGTCGAATGTGGTGGCGAAGCGCCAGCCGGCGGGGGTGAACGGGGGCTGGTCAGGCCATTGTTCGGGCGGGAGGGTGTGCTCGCCTGCGGCGGGCGGGCCCGCGGGCGCGATGGGCTCGAAGGTGGGCCATTCGTCGAAGACCTGGGCGCGCAGCCAAGTCACGCCCGCCTGTTTCAGCAGATTGGGCAGCAACAGGCCGCGGGCCGGACCTTCTAAAGCGGCGGCAAAGAGCTTAAGCGATGTTCCCGAAAGGTAGGGCAGCTTGACAGATTGGAGATCGTAGATTGGTTCTGCATGGGACGTGGACATGATCTGAATAGGGTG
>DUEQ01000187.1 GCA_011192085.1 Caldilineae bacterium | reverse complement strand
TATCTTGTGTCACCTGTGAACATTGTGAGGTAAAAACATGAGTCAAACATTCACGGATTTAGGCTTGACCCCGGAGCTCGTCGCGGGGCTGGAAGCCATGGGTCTGGAAAAACCAACTGCCCTCCAGGCTGAAATCATCCCGCACATTCTCGCCGGTCGGGATATTCTCGCCGAAGCGCCCTCGGGCAGCGGGCGCACCACCGGATATGCTCTCCCCATTTTGCAAACCCTGGATGTGGAAACGCCGGGCGCGCAGGTGTTGGTGTTGGTCGGGGGTAGCGACAATGCAATTCGAGCGGGTTCGCTCTTCCAGAAGCTCAATCCCCACAAAGAGCTGCGCGTGGTCTCGCTGTATGCGGGGCGCTCGCTGGCCCGGGAGGCGGAGCAACTGGATGACACCGCGGCCATCATCATCGGCACGCCCCCGCGCATCCGCGAACATGTCAACCGCGAGGCCCTGAGCCTGGAGCATGTCCAGTTCGTAGTCATCGAGGACATCGATTATCTCCTCTCCCGCCGCCAGCAGACGGTCATCGAGGAGCTGTTCGACATAATGCCCGCGGGCCGACAGACTACCCTCTTCGCAGCCAAGGTCGAGGAGGCGTTGCAGGACTTCGCGGACGAGCATCTTTTCGAACCAGTTATGATCCAACGGGAGCCGGTGGCCATCACCGTGCCCCTGATCAATCATCGCTATCAGGCCGTCCCTTCGGGCGATAAGGAAGACGCCTTGATCCGCTTGCTGGATGGCGAAAACATCTCTCGGTCGCTGATCTTCGCCAGTCTGCGACCCCAAGCCGAGGCTATCGCCTTCGACCTGAATACACGCGGCTATCTCAGCGCAGTCATTCATCTAGGCATGGAGAAAAGTGAGCGCGAAGCTGCGGTGATGCGCTGGCAGGAAGGGGTTCTGGAATTCCTGGCGCTCACCGACGCCGCGGGCGAAGACCTGATGCTGGAGTCTCCCTACGTCATCAGCTACGACGTCGCTCCCGATATCCAGAGCTATGTGGCCCGCTCCCGCCTGGTGGAGGAGAACGGCATGCACTTTAGCCTGGTGTTGGGTCGGCATCGGGCGCTGCTCAACGAGATCGAGACCCAACTGGGCCAGCGCATCCGCGCGGTGCTCTCTCCCACCCGGGCCAGCGTCGTCGCCCAAAAGGCCGAAGCCTACAAGAAGCGCATCAAGGCCATCGTCCATCGCGAGCACCTGGAGCCGTACATGCTTTTGCTCAACGACTTGGCTAAGGAAGGCATCGATTGGTCCGAGATCGCCGCGGCCGCGGTCATCCTCAGCCAGAAACCCCAGGAAACTGAACGCGTCTTCGAGCGCCAGCGTCCGCAGGGATATGATCAGCGTCGGTACACGGGGGGGACAAGCTACCGCCCGAGCCACTCACGTCCCCAGCAGCGCGAGCGCATCTACGAGGATCGCGAGGTGGAAGAAGGTTACGTGCGGCTGGTGATGGATGCCGGGTATGACATCGGCGTGCGGCCCAAGGACATCGTTGGCGCCATCGCCAATGAGGCCAATGTGCCTGGTCGGGCCGTGGGCAACATCGACATCCGCGACCGCTACACCTACATCGAGGTGCAGGAGGAATACGTGGATCGCATCCTCTCCCGCGTGCCTTCCACGCGCCTGCGCGGGCGAACTGTCACCTTCCGCAAAGTCTAACCCTCTCAGGCCAAGTCGCTAAGACGCCAAGAGGAAAACACGAAGCGTTTGGCGCACTTTGCGACTTGGCGTGACATTTTCACAGGAGGCTGCTATGCGCCTTTCCCTCCGCAAACCCAAAGAGGACACCTGGGAAGTCGATGACTACCTCTGGCTGGAAAACGTTGGCGACGAGCATCTGATGCTACACCTGAAATCGGGCGATCTGCGCCTGGACAAGGGACGTCGCTACCGTTTCCGTCGGGACATCCTCGATGATCCTCAGGTGCACGAACTGCTTGACGCCCGAAAGCTTATCATTCGGGAAGAAGGATGAACCGTTCCCCCCACGCCATGGACCGCCCGCTTCGCTTTTCAGCCCTGCGGGCGGTTTGTTTTGTCCCATGATTCCACTCAATTTCTCTCCCGACTACCGATCCCGACGCAGCAACATCCTGGCCACTCGCGGCATGGTGGCCACCAGTCATCCCTTGGCCGCGCAGGTTGGGCTCGATATCCTCAAGATGGGCGGCAACGCGGCCGACGCCGCGGTCGCGGTCGCGGCCATGCTCGACGTGGTGAAGCCCATCTCCACAGGCATCGGCCGCGATATGTTCGCGCTCTACTGGGATGCGAAAACCCGCAAGGTGACCGCGCTCAATGGTTCGAGTCGGGCCCCGGCGAGATCATACGCCTTCCCACCCTGGCGGAGACCCTACGCGGCATCGCGGTCGAGGGTCAGGATTACATCTACCGCGGGGATTTCGCGCGCAGGCTCAGCGAGCACGTGCAGCGTTACGGCGGATGGATCACGCCCGAGGACATGGCCGTGCACGAAAGTGCGTGGGAAGCGCCCCTCACCGCAAACTATCGCGGGGTGACTCTGTACGAATGCCCGCCCAACGGACAGGGCCTGGCTGCCATCCTGGCGGTGAATCTGGCTTCGGGCTTCGACCTGGCCGGAATGGGCGAGGCGGACCGGGCGGACTCGTGCTTATTGAGGATGGTTGGGGGTTCGACGCGTTAGCCGAGCTGGGCCGCCGGGGGCATCATCTCTCGCCCGTGGCCGGCTTTCGTCGCAGCCTCTTCGGCGGCGGACAGATCATCTGGCGCGACCCGGAGACGGGCGTGCTCATCGGCGGCAGCGACCCGCGCAAGGATGGCTGCGCGGTGGGATGGTGACTCAAGGTGCGTCCCTTCTCAACAGCCAAGCTTCAAGCGCCCTGACCACATCATCCACAGCCCCCGCCACCTCGGGCGACAACCCCTGCCCGGGCGCGATCAAGGCGATCTCGATCCCCCACAACTCCACCCGCGCGGGCAGCGTGCCCAGCGCCTCCGCCATCTCCAGCAGCTCCTTCACCCCAAACCCGTGAGATGATGCCCGCGCGAGACCTTTCTCACCCAGCATCCCCGCTCTCCACACCTGCCGATGCCACGTCCCCGGCTTAGCGCCGCTCATGACCCCATCCACAATGATGAGCTGGTCACAGTCGGCCATGAGATCAATTAGAGAGAGGTCGGGTTGGGCCATGATGACGAACCCGACCTCTCCTGTCGCATTCCTCTCCAACCCATTCCACCAAGCCTGCACCCGACGCACGACCTCGGGCCCGACACCGTCATCCGAGGCCCACGCGTTGCCAATTCCCAAAATGAGAAGGGAGAAGGGCTTTGGTGTATCCATAGAAGCAAGTCGCTTTATTGATCATCAGTGATGATGTTCAGTTTCAAAAAATGCGTAGCGCAACTGATGCAGGGGTCATAGTTGCGCACGAGCTGTTCGCAGCGCAAGGCGGCCTCGTCGTGGGGCAGTGAGAGGATTTGAGGCACGAATTCCCACAGGTCGTCCTCCATGCGCTTCAGGTTTTGCGCGGTGGGCGCGTCGATGCGGCATGAGAGGATGATGCCGTTCTCGTCCAGCTCGTAGCGATGGTAGAGCATGCCGCGCGGGGCTTCGGTGATGTGGCAGCCCCAGCCCGCTTTCGGCTCCCCCTCGATGCGGCTCGGTTCGGGCCGCACATACGCATCGATGATGCGCAGCGCCTCCTCGTAGGCCAACACCACCTCCACGGCCCGGGCCACGATGCTCTTGAAGGGATTGTTGCTCGGGAACGCGTGGCCTGTGTCCTCCAGGGCTTGCTTCGCCAGGGGCGTGAGTCGGTCCAGATTCAGGTTGAGGCGGGCCAGGGGGCCGGTGTTGTAGCTGCCGTGATCCCGGTGATAGACCTGCACCGCGTTGGAGCGAG
>DUEQ01000186.1 GCA_011192085.1 Caldilineae bacterium | reverse complement strand
GCATGTGCTAAAATGCATGTTCGCGTCAAACAGAAAACGTCCGCATCCTTAACCGCACGAAGCCGCTTCCTGTCTTGATTTCCCACCGCTTTGGGTCCCCTTCGGACCAGATACATCGGCATAATTTTCAGAGACCAACCGCGTCGGGTTGGCGTTGATGCTGACAAGGCCCGCCCTTTCAGGTGGGCTTTACGCGCGTCTGGACAATGGCGCCGAATATGAGCTGATTGCACCCGCCTGCTCATTGATTACTGATCACTGCCCACTGATTGCTGAATACCGAAACCCCCTACCTTATTCATATAAGGAGCGCCTTCGCTTATGCCCGCGACTCGCATGCCGAACCTCATGGTTCACAGAAAATCCTATGCCCGGTTGAAGCCGGTCATGCCGTTGCCCTACCTCATCGAGGTGCAGATCAAATCCTACCAGTGGTTCCAGGAAGTGGGGCTGCGGGAGCTTTTCAACGAGATCTCGCCCATCGTCTCCTACAATAAGAATCTGGAACTCCATTTCGAAGGCTATCGTTTTGGCGAGCCCCAATTCACCGTGAAGGAGTGCCGAGACCGCGAATCCACCTACAACATGCCCCTCTATGTGCAGGTGCGCCTGGTGAATCGCGAGACCGGCGAGGTGAAGGAGCAGGAAGTCTTCATGGGGGATTTCCCCAAGATGACCGAGAACGCCACCTTCATCTACAACGGCGCGGAGCGGGTCATCGTCAGCCAGCTTATCCGCTCGCCGGGCGCGTATTTCATGGCCGACGAGGATCGCCAAACGGGCCGCCTTCTCTGCTCCGCCAAGATCATCCCCTATCGCGGGGCCTGGCTCGAATTCGAGACCAGCAAGCGGGATGTCATCTCCGTGAAGGTGGACCGCAAGCGCAAGCTGCCCGTCACCATCCTGCTGCGGGCCCTGGGCTATGGCACGGATGAGGAGCTCATGGCCCTCTTCGCCGAGGATGACACAAACCCCGACCACCCCTTCATCCTCAGCACCATCGACAAAGAAGACCCCAACAAACGCACCCCCGAGGAAGCCCTCATCGACTTCTATCGCCGGTTGCGTCCGGTGGATCCGCCCACCCTGGAGAACGCGAAGAACCATCTCCAGCGCCTCTTCTTCGACCCCCGTCGCTACGATCTGGGCAAGGTGGGCCGCTATAAGCTCAATCGCCGCCTGAACGTGGATGTGGACTTGGACCACCGCCTCATCACCAAAGAGGACATCATCCAGGTCATACGCCACATCATCCGAATCAACAACGGCGTGGAAGACCCCGACGACATCGATCACCTGGGCAACCGTCGAGTGAAGACCGTGGGGGAGCTGTTGCAGAACCAGCTGCGCGTGGGCCTGCTGCGCATGGAGCGCACCGTGCGCGAGCGCATGAGCACCCGCGACGCAGACCAGATCAGCTCCTTGTCCCTGATCAACATCCGCCCGGTGGTGGCCTCGGTGCGTGAATTCTTCGGCGGCTCCCAGCTCAGCCAGTTCATGGATCAAACCAATCCCCTCTCTGAGCTGACCAACAAACGCCGTCTCTCCGCGCTGGGGCCGGGCGGGCTGCGCCGCGAGCGCGCGGGCTTCGAAGTGCGCGACGTGCATCACTCCCACTATGGCCGCATCTGCCCCATCGAGACGCCCGAAGGCCCGAACATCGGCCTCATCGGCTCCCTGGCCACCCACGCCCGCATCAACGCCTTCGGCTTCATCGAAACCCCCTACCGCAAAGTCATCCACGATGTGGAAAACGACCCCGACAAGAGCGTGGGCTATGTCCTGGACCGGGATGTGAAGCATCCCCGGACGGGCGAGCTACTGGCCAAGGCTGGCGACCGCATCGACGAAGACCTGGCCATCAAGTTGGCCGAATTCGCGGAGGCCATCCCCCGCCTGGCCATCCATCCCGTGGCCACCGATGAGGTCATCTATCTCAGTGCGGACGAGGAGGACAACTATCACATCGCCCAGGCCTCGACCCCCCTGGCCGAGGATGGTCGCTTCCTGCGCAAGCGCGTCTCGGTGCGCCACAAGGCCGAATTCCTGCTGGACGACCCCCGCAATGTGCAGTTCATGGACGTTTCGGCCCAACAGATCGTCTCCGTCTCCGCCGCGCTCATCCCCTTCCTCGAACATGACGACGCCAACCGCGCGCTCATGGGCTCGAACATGCAACGCCAGGCCGTGCCCCTGATGGAGCCCAAGGCCCCGGTGGTGGGCACGGGCATGGAATATCCGGCCGCGGTGGATTCGGGTCACGTGGTGCTGGCCCAGAATCCCGGCAAAGTCGTCAGCGTCACCGCAGATCAAGTGGTGGTGCAGGAGGAGGATGGGATCCGGCGTGCGTACCGCCTGCGCAAATTCTCCCGCTCCAACCAATCCACCTGCATCAACCAGCAACCCATCGTGCGCAAGGGCGACGTGGTGGAAGGGGGCCAGGTCCTGGCCGACAGCTCCTCCACCGAGCTGGGCGAACTGGCCCTGGGCCGCAACGTCACCGTGGCCTTCATCGCCTGGGACGGCGGGAACTACGAAGACGCGATCCTCATCTCCGAACGTCTCGTGCGGGAGGACGTGTACAGCTCCATCCACATCGAGAAATATGAAGCGGAGGCCCGGGACACAAAACTCGGACCCGAGGAGATCACCCGCGACATCCCCAATGTGGGCGAGGACGCGCTGCGCAACCTGGATGAGCACGGCATCATCCGCATCGGCGCGGAGGTCAAGCCTGGCGACATCCTGGTGGGCAAGATCTCGCCCAAGGGCGAAACTGAACTCACTCCCGAAGAGAAGCTTCTGCGGGCCATCTTCGGCGAAAAGGCCCGCGAGGTGCGCGACTCCTCCCTGCGCCTGCCCCACGGCGAGCGGGGCAAGGTCGTGGACATCAAAGTCTTCACCCGCGAGGACAATCGCGATCTGCCCGCGGGGGTGGAGAGCATGGTGCGGGTGAGCGTGGCCCAGCGCCGCAAGCTCACCGTGGGCGACAAGATGGCGGGCCGCCACGGCAATAAGGGCGTGGTCTCCCGCGTCGTGGCCGAGGCGGACATGCCCTTCCTGCCCGACGGCACGCCCGTCGACATCATCCTCAACCCCCTGGGCGTGCCCGCCCGCATGAACATCGGTCAGATCCTGGAAACGCACCTGGGTTGGGCCGCGGATCACCTGGGCTTCAAAGTAATGACGCCCGTGTTCGACGGCGCCAGCGAGCGCCAGATCGGGGCTGAACTGGCCCGAGCCTGGCTCATCGACAAAGCCTGGAGGGACGTCACCGAGGCCGCGCTGGCCTGGGCCCAGGAGCTGGGCGAAGAGGCCGAATTCGAAGATGACGACGACATCCGCATCGTCTACATCGAGGAGGTCTATCTGGCCGAGGATGAGGATGTCGACTTCGAGCGGGTCTTCTACGACCGGGTATACGCCCGCCGCACGGTGCTGCGCCACTGGCTGCGAGAGCGGGGCTACGACCCCGAATTCATCATGGTCTACGAGGAGGACGCCCGCAAGCTGGACGAAAAAGGGGTCGCGGACGAGGCCGCCATCGACACGGCCTTGGCCGAATGGATGCGCCATCACGGCGAGGAGCCAGGCGATCTGTCCGGACCGGAGCTGCAACAGGCCGCGGAGGCGCTGTCCAAGCGCATCGGCTGGCCCACGCCCATCACCGGCAAGATGAAGGTGTACGACGGGCGCACGGGCGAGCCCTTCGAGCAGTTCGTCACCGTGGGCACGATTTACATGCTCAAGCTCCATCACCTGGTGGAAGACAAGGTCCACGCCCGCTCCATCGGCCCCTACAGCCTGGTCACCCAGCAGCCCTTGGGCGGCAAGGCTCAGTTCGGCGGCCAGCGCTTCGGCGAGATGGAGGTGTGGGCGCTGGAGGCCTACGGCGTGGCCTACATGCTGCAAGAGATGCTCACCGTCAAGTCGGACGATGTGACGGGCCGGGTGAAGACCTACGAGGCCATCGTCAAGGGCGAACCCATCCAGCCGCCCGGCGTGCCCGAATCCTTCAAGGTCTTGGTCAAGGAACTGCAATCCCTGGCCCTCGATGTGGAGGTCTTCAACGAAAACGAGGAGAGCATCCAGCTCGCCCGCGAGGACGCGACCGACCTGCCCAGCCTGGGCTTCAGCCTCAAGCTGCCCGGCTCCATGACCGGCCGCGGACGACGATAGGAAATGGCCAGTGGCTAATTGTCAATTGCGAATTGGCAATGGCTAATGGTCAATTGATTGCTGCATACTGACTACTGGAAACTGCAACCAGGGAGGTTTTCACCTTGGAAGTCAACAACTTTGACGCCATCCGCATTAGCCTCGCTTCGCCCGAGAAGATCCTGGAATGGTCTCATGGCGAAGTGCTGAAACCGGAAACCATCAATTATCGCACCCTGCGCCCGGAGCGGGACGGCCTGTTCTGCGAGCGCATCTTTGGCCCCACCAAGGATTACGAGTGCTACTGCGGCAAATATAAGCGCATCCGTCACAAGGGCGTGGTGTGCGAGAAGTGCGGCGTGGAGGTCGCGCCTGCGCGGGTGCGCCGCGAGCGCATGGGGCATATCCAGCTCGTGTCGCCCGTGAGCCACATCTGGTATGTGAAGGGCGTGCCCAGCCGTCTAGGTCTGCTGCTGGACATCTCTCCCCGCAACCTGGAGCGGGTGCTCTACTTCGCCCAATACATCATTACAAAAGTGGACGAAGACAACCGCACCCGCACCTTGCACCGGCTGGAGCGGGAGATGCAGTCCCATTTTGCGCGGGTGGAGTCCGACGCGGGAGCGCAGCTCGAAGCTGTAGAGAATGCTCGGGATGAAGCTATCGCCGCGGTGGACGCGGAGGAGGCCGCGGCCATCGACCGGGCTGAGGAGGCGCTGGAGCGGCAGGCCGCGGAAGTCAGTGAGGTGGGCCGGGAGCTGCAAGCCTACATCCAGGAGAACCGAGGCAAGAAGCTGTCGAAGCCCGTCATGCTGCCCTGGAGCGAAGAGCCCCTCATCCCCGCGGGCGTGGTGCTGGAATCAAGCCATCAGGATGTGCTGAACGAGGCCCTAAAGGATCGCCTGACCGTGTTGCAGGATGAGCGGGACAGGGCCGTGGAGGCGGCGCGGGCCAACGCCAACGCCAAACGAGAGGAGCACCGCCGCGAGGCCCAAGAGATGCTCGATCGATTGCAAGAGCATATCGACGCCCGCAAGGACAAGATCCGCGCGCACATGGAAGCCCAGATGCAGGAACTGAAGGCTTTGCGCGAGGGCGAGCTGCTGACCGAGACCGAATTCCGCGACTATGAGGACCGCTGGGGCAATATCTTCAAGGCGGGCATGGGCGCGGAGGCTATCTACGAGCTGGTCAAGCGCGTAGACCTGGACAAGCTGGCCCAGGAGCTACGGGAAGAGATCCGGACCACCCGCTCCAAACAGCGCCAGCGCAAGGCCGCGAAGCGGCTGCGGGTGGTGGAGGCTTTCCGCAAGAGCGGCAACCGCCCCGAATGGATGATCCTCACCGTCCTGCCCGTGATCCCGCCCGACCTGCGCCCCATGGTGCAGCTCGACGGCGGACGCTTCGCCACCAGCGACCTCAACGATCTCTATCGCCGGGTCATCAACCGCAACAACCGTCTCAAACGCCTCCTCGACCTGGGCGCGCCCAGCGTCATCGTGCGCAATGAGAAGCGCATGTTGCAGGAGGCCGTGGACAGCCTCATCGACAATGGCCGCCGCGGACATGCCGTCAGCCGCAGTGGCAAGCGCAAGCTCAAGTCCCTCAGCGACCTGCTCAAGGGCAAACAGGGTCGCTTCCGCCGCAACCTGCTGGGCAAGCGCGTGGACTACTCGGGCCGCTCCGTTATCGTCGTGGGCCCCACCCTGAAGCTGCATCAGTGCGGTCTGCCCAAGAAGATGGCGCTGGAGCTGTTCAAGCCCTTCGTCATGCAGAAGCTGGTGGAGCACAATTACGCGCACAACATCAAGAGCGCCAAGCGCATGGTGGATCGCATGGACCCGGCGGTGTGGGACGTGCTGGAAGAGGTGATCAAGACCCGCCCGGTGTTGCTGAACCGCGCGCCCACCCTGCACCGTCTCTCCATCCAGGCCTTCGAGCCCATCCTCATCGAAGATAACGCCATCCAGCTTCATCCCCTGGCCTGCGCCGCGTTCAACGCGGACTTCGACGGCGACCAGATGGCGGTGCACGTGCCCCTCTCCGACAAGGCGGTGCAGGAGGCTCGGGAGCTCATGCTCTCCACCAAGAACCTGCTCAAGCCTGCGTCGGGCGAGCCCGTCGTGGGCCCCTCCAAGGATATGGTCATGGGCTGCTATTACCTGACCGTGGAAGACCTGGACGCGAAGGGTAAGGACAAGGTCTTCGGCGATTACGACGAGGTGCTCATGGCCTATGAGCTGGGACATGTGGACCTGCGCGCGCCCATCAAATTCTACTATCGAAGCTGGCTGGATGACGTGACCGTGGAGGATTTGGACCTCCCCGACCGGGTGTCTCAGGCCCTGCGCGACGCAGGCATCGAGCACGCGGGCCAGATCGTGAGCCTGTATCAGGCCCAGGGCCGCAAGGGTATCGTCGATCTCCCCAGCATCGGGCCCGCGGCCTTCCGCGATATCATGGACGCGTTCAAGGCCAAGTCCATCCTGCCCGACGAGGAAACGCCCACGGGCGTGATCGACACCACCGTAGGCCGGGTCATCTTCAATTATTACATGCCCCCCAAGATCCGTTTCCTGAACAAACTGCTGGACAAGAAGGTCCTCAACGAATTCGTGGGCACGGTGTATCAGCGTCTGGGGCCTGAAGGCACCCCCGCCGTGGTGGACACCATCAAGGATATCGGCTTCTACTTCGCCACCCGCTCCGGCATGACCAT
>DUEQ01000185.1 GCA_011192085.1 Caldilineae bacterium | reverse complement strand
TGGTACCTCCTTACGTGGTTGTCCTCCTCACCTATTCTCTCCTCATGATGTTTGCCTTCGTCAAGTCCGCTAAGCGCAAGAAGACCTTCCTAAACCTGGGAAGGCATGTGCGCACGCGGTAGAAGGCAAAACCGCCACACCTCCCGCTTTGTGCATAGCCCGACCAGGTTCCCTCCGCCTGGTCGGGCTTTTTTGTAGCCACTCCCCAATCTCCAGTCTCCCCTCCTCAACCCCATGACCTCCTTCCTCAAGCGCATCAAGAAGCCCTTCCATATCCTGCCGGACTGTCCGGGCCAGGCTTCTTGAGCGCACCCTGAACACGGTGACCAAGCCTCCTCCCGCAGTCCAGCGGGGGGAGGCTTTTTTATGGAGATTCAGTCATTTTCATCTTTCCCATCAAGGAGTTTTCACCATGACCACCTACACTGCCACTTGCCCCGAATGCGGCGCTGAACTCACCCTGGATGACCCCATCGAAGGGGAGATCGTCGCCTGTCCTGAATGCGGCGTGGAGCTGGAAGTCCTCTCGCTGGAGCCTCTTGTGCTGGACCTGGCGCCCGAGGAAGAGGAGGACTGGGGAGAATGACGCGCGTCGCCCTGCTGATTTCGCGCATCCGCGTGGAGGAGAAGCTGCTGCTGCGAGCGTTGGAGGACGCGGGCGCGCAGGTGCAGCTCATCCGGGACGGGGAGCTGGTCTTCGTCCCGGATGAGGCCCGCTTCCCCATCCAGGCCGACATCCTGGTGGAGCGCAGCGTCAGCACGTCGCGCGGGCTCTATGCCCTACGTCTTGCCGAGCAGGCGGGCCTGCCCACGGTGAATCGCTACGCCACGGCGTCGGTATGTGCGGATAAAATCCTCACCACCACGGCCCTGCAAGAGGCGGGCGTCCCCCAACCCCGCACCCGCGTGGCCTTCGACCGGGCCTCGGCCCTGGCCGCGATGGAGGAGCTGGGCTATCCTGTGGTGCTCAAGCCCGTCGTCGGCTCCTGGGGCCGCCTGCTGGCCCGCATCAACGACCGGGACGCGGCCGAGGCCGTGCTGGAGCATCGTCAGGTGTTGGGCGGCTACCAGCATCACATCTACTACATCCAGGAGCTGGTGCGCAAACCGGGCCGGGATATCCGCGCGTTCGTGGTGGGCGATGAGACCATCGCGGCCATCTATCGGGCCAGCGATCATTGGATCACCAACACGGCCCGGGGAGGCGCGGCCAGCAGCTGTCCGATCACCCCCGAACTGAACGATCTGTGCCTGCGGGCGGCGCGGGCCGTGGGCGGCGGCGTCCTGGCCATCGACCTCTTCGAAGACCCCCATCGCGGTCTCCTGGTCAACGAGATCAACCACACCATGGAATTCCGCAATAGCATCGACACCACCGGCGTGGATATCCCAGCTGTGGTGGCAGGCTATGTGCTGAATCTGGCGAAGGCCCGAACGAAACGGTTGGAAATTCTGTAGAGATTCCTGGAGATTCAGTTGAGATTCATCAAAATTC
>DUEQ01000184.1 GCA_011192085.1 Caldilineae bacterium | reverse complement strand
CCACGACTGAAACCGAACTGCATAACCTTTTCGCCCAGTATGGGGAAGTCGTGTCCGCCGTCATCATTACCGATCATTACACCGGCAGATCCAAGGGCTTTGGCTTTGTGGAAATGGCCAATCAGCGAGAGGGAGAGACCGCCATTGCCGAATTGGATGGTTTTCTCTTCAATGGTCGCAATCTGCGGGTGAACATGGCCCGGCCCCGCACACAACGCCCCCGCCGACGCTCCAACGATTGGTATTAAGGAAGAAAAAAGCGACGCATCCGGCATAGCGGAAATGCGTCGCTTTTTCTTTTCACTAGCGCCCGCTCACCACCTGAGACCACGTCACCTGCCGGGCGCGAGGAGCATCCACGGCCAGCGCTTCGGCGCTCAGCCACACAATGCCCAGCCAGAAGAGATCGGCAAAGAGCAAATGGACAACCTGCATGATGACCGGGGCGCGCAGCCAATTGGTGATGAAGCCCGCGGCCCAGGTGAGCAGGATGATCAGGATGAGCGCCAGAGAGGCTTTGCGAACCTGGGGTGAAGGGCGCGCCGCCCCCGCGTACCGGGCGATGAGAATCCAATAGAGACCGACGAGGATGGCGGTGAGGGGATGGTAGATGCGGATGGCGAGAATGCCCGCCAGCACGGGAGACTGATCGGGCGTGAGGCCGATCTGGAGGAAGAGGCTGTCGCCCAGGGCGATGATCGCGCCCGTAACCACCAGCACCAGCGCGGCCACAACGCCCACGCCATACAGCCAGCCCAATGCGCCCTGGCCGCGGAAGGTGAAGGCCCGTCCCTCCGATGACCAGTAAGCGGTGAGGAAGAGCGCCCCAAGCAAGAGCAACGTGTTGGTGAGATGCACGCCCATGATGTACACCCGGGCCATGGAATCATCCGCCTCCACCCAGCCAAACAACACCAGGGCCGCGCCCACCAGCGATTCCAAAATCATGAAAACCATGGAGGCCGCCGCCCCCTTGCGCACGAGATGCCCCTCGACATACGACCGAAAAGCCCACACCAACATGATGATGACCATGACCAGCGCCAGCCCGCTGCTTAGCCGGTGCGTGTACTCGATCCACTGCGCCGAACTTTGCAGCCCTGGCACGATCTCGCCATCGCACGTGGGCCAATGGGCGCCGCACCCCGCGCCCGAACCGGTCGCCCGCACCACCGCGCCCCACAGCGCCACAAAGATGTTGACGATAAGCGTCAGCCAGGCAAACCAAGGGAAGTGCTTTGCAGAACGCATGGAAAACTCCTTGTCAAAAAGACCGGAATAGATGATTGATTACATGAGGGAATGTAGGCTATTCTAACAGATAGCCCCCCAAACAGGAAACCGATCATG
>DUEQ01000183.1 GCA_011192085.1 Caldilineae bacterium | reverse complement strand
TTCCGCTCGCGGATTGATCTTGACCAGGTCCCAGCCGAATCGCTTCTGCGTCTGGACGGTAATGCGTACGAGGCCATCGGCCGTTATCTCCTCGCGTGGATGGTGACGCCAGAAACTGACCGCCGGCCGGTCCGGCTGCTCACCACGCACGATCCGCTCAATCCGCTCTCTTGCCGTCAGTGAACTCATACGCGACCCTCTTTGCAAACAAGCCCGGCTCTGCACAACAGCCGGGCTCCTGAACCGGCCGCCCCTGGGACCGCCACGCCGGACCGACGAGCCTGTAAGCAATGATATCCGCGTCGTTCCGGCGTGGACACGGAGGCTAAGAGCCTATCCGAAAACCCCGGCGAGCTTGAAGGCGAAATAGGCGCAGGCGAGGTGAAGCCCGGCAATATGGTTTTCCACTTTCTTTTCCCAGCGGATCAGAATGCCTCGAAAGCGATTGAGCCAACTATGAGTCCTTTCAATAACCCACCGGCGCGGTTTGGCTCCCCCCTTGCATTTCTGGCTTGCTCTTTCCTCACCACGGGACCGTATGTGAGCCACATAACCATACACCGCTTCCACGAACGCCTTCAACGACGCCGACTCCTACGCCTTGTCCAAACACAGGTGCGACCCCTCCGGAGCCCGCTGAAGCCCGAAGCGTTCCAAGCAATCTTGGATCGTCGCCTCCAGCAGCCGGATGTCGTGCACGTTGGCGCCGTCCACCGCCAGCCCCACCGGGACCCCATGCCCCTCGGTCATCACCGACCGTTTGACCCCCAGCTTGCCGCGATCGGTCGGGTTTTTCCCGGTTTTTTCGCCGCCCAGCGGTGCCTTCGTGATCGCCCCGTCCACGCTCTGCCACCGCCAGTCCAACCCGCTCAACTCGTCGAAATACTGCAACGCCACCGCCCAGATCCGCTCGAACACGCCGCAGCGGGCCCACTCCTGAAAGTACTGGTGGGCGGTGCTCCCGGCGGCCAGCTCCCGCGGAATGGCCTTCCATTGACATCCGGTTCGGAACCGGTAAAAAATCGCATCGGCGACCCGCCTCAGGTCGGCGCGGGGCCGGCCTCCCCGTTCATGCAGCGGGTAGTCCGGCAGCAGCTTTTTCATCTGTTCCCACATGGCGTCAGGCATCCGGTACTGATCGAAAGAGCTGTTGCCTTCCATGGCGATCCCTCTCCTTGCAACTGGGCCACCTCTTTGGACTTTGGCCCCGTATCATGCGAGAGGGGTCGCCATTTCTGCAAGACCAGAAGGTTTTCGGATAGGCTCTAAGTTGCGTGCTGTCGGCCAGCGTGACCGTCACCGTTATCTGCTGTTCGGTCTGCTGCGGCACGTAGCTGTCCCAGTCGAACTGCAGCCGGTAGCTGTTCTGACCGGTGACGTTGGTGGCCAGGCTCGCCTCGCTCAGGTCCCAGGCGTAGCTT
>DUEQ01000182.1 GCA_011192085.1 Caldilineae bacterium | reverse complement strand
TTTGCGCTTTGGCGACTTTGCGTGAAATTTTGTTTGAAACAGGAGGTCATCATGGCCCAGACGACCATTGCCCGAAAGGACATCCGCAAGCTCGCCCCTTACCTCTATGAAATCCCCCAGAGCTTCCGGGCCGACATGCGCGTATCTGCGCGCATCTACGCGGACGAGACCATCCTCGAAGCCTCCCTGCGGGATCGTTCCCTCATTCAATTGGTGAACACAGCCACCCTGCCCGGCATCGTGGGCTACGCCCTCTCCATGCCCGATATACATCAAGGCTACGGCTTTCCCATCGGCGGCGTGGTCGCCACTCGGGTGGAAGATGGCGTCGTCTCGCCCGGGGGAGTTGGTTATGACATCAACTGTGGCGTGCGGCTGCTGGCTTCGGAGATGGAGGAGGGAGAGGTGCGTCCCTATCTGGATGATCTGGCAACCCTGCTCTATCTGCACGTGCCCAGCGGCGTGGGCGTGGACGGTTTCCTCAGGCTCAAAAGGAAAGAGCTGGATGAGGTGCTGGAGCAGGGCGCGCGTTGGGCCCTGAAGCGGGGCTACGCCACCCATGACGACCTCATGCACACGGAGGAGGGCGGTCGGCTGGAGGGAGCTCGCGCGGATAAGGTCAGCGATCGGGCCAAAGAGCGCGGACGGGGGCAGATCGGCACCTTGGGCGCGGGCAATCACTTCGCGGAGATCGATGTCATCGATGAGATCTTCGACGAGGACGCGGCTTACGCGTTCGGGCTTTTCCCTGGCCAGGTCGTGGTGCAGATCCACTGCGGCTCCCGAGGGCTCGGGCATCAGGTCTGCACCGACTATGTGAAACGCTTCCAGGGTGCGATCAAGGGCTATGGCATCACCCTGCCCGACCGCCAGCTCGTGTGCGCACCCATCCCATCCCCCGAAGGTCGGGATTACCTGGCCGCGATGGCGGCTGCGGCCAACTTCGCCTGGGCCAACCGCCAGCTTCTCACCCACCAGGCTCGGGAGGCGTTCATGAAGGCGCTGTCGGGCAAAATCAGGGGCTGGGACCTGCGGGTGGTCTACGATATCGCGCACAACATGGCCAAGATCGAGATCCACGAGGTCGATGGCAGGAAGTTGCAGGTGTGTGTGCATCGCAAGGGGGCCACTCGGGCGTTCGGACCTGGCAACCCGGCGCTCCCGCCCGATTACCTGGATGTGGGTCAGCCCGTACTGGTGCCCGGCAGCATGGGCACAGCTTCCTACGTGCTCGCGGGCACAGAGAGCGCCATGCGTCAGACCTTCGGCTCCACCTGTCACGGCGCGGGACGACAGATGAGTCGCAAGGCGGCCAAACGCGCGGTACATGGAAGCGAATTGCGTCTGGCATTGGAGGAGCAGGGCATTGCGGTGCGCGCGGGGAGCCTGCGCGGTTTGGCGGAAGAGGCCCCCATCGCTTATAAAGATGTGAGTCGCGTCGTTGATATCGTGCACCACGCGGGCATCGCTCGCAAAGTCGCCCGCCTTCGTCCCATCGCTGTCGTCAAAGGATAACGTCATGCCTTTTGTCACTGTCCAGAATCAACGCCTGCACTACGCCCAGCATCTCGATGATCCCAACTCCCCCGCCATGCCCCTGGTGCTGGTGCATGGCGCGGGGGGCAACCTCTATCACTGGCCGCCAGGCCTGCGCCGCCTGCCCAGCTACGACGTGTACGCCCTGGACCTGCCCGGTCACGGCAAGTCGGAGGGGCCGGGCAGGGAGACCATTGAGGGTTATGTGGCCGTGGTGCGCGACTGGGCCCGGGCCCTGGACCTGCCGCCTTTCGTGCTTGCGGGCCATTCCATGGGTGGGGCCATCGCCCAGACCTTGGCACTGACC
>DUEQ01000181.1 GCA_011192085.1 Caldilineae bacterium | reverse complement strand
TATTGAAATCCCGCCAAAGACTTGCTACACTGGACACAGTAACAGCTTGCTCCCCGGCAGAATTCAACGCAATGTCTATATTTCATCCTACCACTCAACAGGAGCGTTTCACCATGACCAAACGACGGTTGACCTTTACACTTGTTGTCATCGTGCTGTTGGCGATGGTCGCCCTGCCTGTGGCGGCCCAGAGCTACCCCAATCCGGGGGTCGGCAGCACGTACACCGAACTGGTGAACAAATCGGCCACGGACGACGCGACCGCTCAGCTCACCTACTACGACACCACCGGCGGCGTGCACCAAGGCCCGCAGCGCACCGTCCCCGCCAATGGGTCCATCATGATCGATCCCGACAGCGTCCAGCTTCCTCAGAACTTTCAGGGCGCTGGCGTAGTCTCTTCCAACCAGCCGCTGGCTTCGGTGGTGAAGACGGCCTGGACCGGCGGTCCTGGCGACGGCTTCCAGATGGCCTACTACTCGGGCGTGTCGCAAGGCTCCAGCAAGATCTGCTTCCCCAGCCTGTTCAAGATCCCGCCCTCCATCTACGCCAGCTTCACCGTGCAGAACACCGGCACCGGGCCTGCGGATATTCAGATCACCTACTTCAGTCGCGATGGCAACAACGAAGGTCAGTTCACCGACACCATTCCCGCGGGCGCGCAGCACACCTATGACCTGAGCAGCCCTGGGGGCGCTGTGCCCAACCTCACCGATCCTTGGGACGGCTCCGCCGTGGTGGAAGTCACCAACGGCCAGACCGTCGCCGGCGTGGGCGTGGTCTATCAGCAAGGCCGCACCGCCACCTACAACGCGCCTGACTGCGCGGGCGCTTCTGGCGCCACCACCCTGGTTGTCCCCAGCCAGTATCGTCAGGCAACTACCGATGGCCGTTGGCTGCTCTTCTCGGCGCTGAACATCCAGAACCTGGAAGGTTCGGAGGCTCACGTCACGCTGGAATACACCCCTCGTGACGCCAGCATCAACCCCAGCAAAACCGTCAACATCACCATCCCGCCCTACTCCGCTGCTGGTCTCAACACCCGCAACGGCGGCGACATGCCTTCGGACTTCTTCGACGATCTGGGCGCCACCTGGGACGGCTCGGTCACCATCACCTCGGATAAAGCCGTCGTCGCCAATGTGATCACCCAGTGGTGGCGCTCCAGCGGCAAGGAATCGGGCTACTACGCCGCCCCTAACACTCAAACCACCTCATCCACCTTCTACGTTCCCGGCGTTCGCCGCATCAAAGAAAACGGCGCGTGGAAGGAATTCAGCGCCGTCATCGTCCAAAACCTGACGAGCTCCAACAACACCATCACCACCAAGTTCTACGATCGCAACGGCAACCTCAAGTTGACCCGGACCGACACCCTGGCCCCTGGCGCGGCTATCGGCTACAACACCAAGAACGGCGGCAGCCTGGATCCCACGGTGTTCGAGCCGTTGGGCGACAACTTTGAAGGCCATGCCGTGATTACAGGCAACGGCGCCATTGGCGTGGTCCTGAACGGCATCTCGAAATCCCCCATGGCCGGCTCCGCCACCACCAACGGCATTCCCGAGTAACCCCCTCCACCTCCCCTCGCAAAAGCAGCGCATCCATACCGGGTGCGCTGCTTTTTTGCGCCCGGCTCCTCTGTGTGATAAAAAAGCCTCATGATTCCCTGGCTTCGAAAGCGAAAAACATCCTCTCCATCTCTTGGCCCAGTAGTCATCTATCATCACATCGCCAAAACCGGCGGCACCTCCTTGCGCAAAGTGGTGCAGGCGAATTACAAGGGTAAGGCTCTGTGGGAAAGCTATGGCCCTAATCGGGGCTCTGTGGCCTGGTATGAGGCCCATTATCACGCGCTTTCACCCGAGCGCAAGGCCGCGATCCAGTGCATCGCTGGCCATTCCGCCCACTACATCATCCCCGCCATCGACCGGCCTTTCCGCGTCTTCACCCTGTTGCGCGATCCCGTGGAGCGGATGATTTCGCTGTATTATTTCGCCCAGACGCTGGCCCGACGGGGCCAAGGCAAAGGCGCCGAGATCGGTCGAGCGCTGCAGGCCCGTGGATGGACCCTGGCCGACATCTACACCCAACTTGGAGGCGGGCAGCGTCTTGCTCCTGAGGAGCGCAGGCTCTTTGCGCCCTTTTTCAATGGTCAAACCCGGGCCATCCTGGGCCCTCATACGGATACGTCCGCCATGCCATTTCTCCCTGGCGATTCCGAAGCTCTGGAGCCCATGCTGCGGCAAACGCGACAGGTCCTCGACGCCTACTACGAACTCGGCGTCACCGAGGCCTACGCTGAGTCTGTCCAGCACTTCGCCCGCGTCTTTGGATGGCGACGCGTCTTCCTCTCCCATGTCAACCGCACCCGAAAACGCCCGCGAGTGCACGAGCTCCCTCCCCGCATCCTCGCCATGATCCGAGAATACAACGCCCTGGACCATGCACTACATGCATACGCCGCCCAACGTTTGGCGCAGCATCAGGCGGACGAGTTGAGAGAAGTTGACGGGTGATGTAAAATCAGCGCTATGTTCCGTCGAATCACCCCCTGGCGACTGGCCCGATGGATGCTCGGGATGCTGATGCTGTTGGGGTGGAGCGCGGGCTGTTACGTGCCCACCCCATGGCAAAAACCCCTCCCCAATCCCGCATTTCAGCCCGCCCCCCTGCCTATCGAGCGCTTTCATCTCTTCGATGTGGGAGTGACGGATCTGAACGGCGATGGCGCGCTGGACATTTTCTCCGTCAACCACAGCGCCCGGCAGAGCTTTTTGTTGGGGGATGGCCAGGGCGGATGGCAGGCCTGGCCCCTGGAATCCACAGGGCTTTCCCAATCCACCACATTTCCCGGCCTGGAAGACTCCGATCGCGCGCCTGCATGGCGCGAGCCCGGCCTTTACATCTATTGGAACGCCTCCCGCCTGATTTTACACAGTCATCGCATACAGGGGACGCCTGTCCAGGGAGAAGTCCTCTTTTTCACCCCCATCGCCACGGAAGCCCGGGGCGATTTCGGAACGTGGACCCTGGAAGAATCGCAGCAGGGGGCGCACTCCGTGAAGCGGATTCGCTTTTCAGCCGCCGGCGACGGCGATCTCATCCTCACCCCGCAGCCCTACCCGCGCGTGGGGTCGCCTGTACAGATTCGCCTGGCCGAGGAGTCCATGATCGAACGCACCTTTGTGGGCATCCAAGGCCAACGCCCATCCCAGGCCGATTTCCTGCTCGATCTGAAGGACAGGCATGGACTCGCCTGGCATCCTTTGACGGGAGCTCGGGCCAGCGTGCTCATCGCGGGGGGCGCCAATTTGGGCCTGACCGACATCCTGGAGCCAGCGAGACGCGCATATGAGCTGTTTCGTTGGGAAGGTGAACGGTATCATCGGGATGACGCCGCCAGCCTGGGATTGCACAAAGGGGATTGCGCCGCGCGCAAAATCAGCCTGCAAGACGTCAATGGCGATGGCCGGGTGGACGCTTATGTGGTTTGCATCCGCAACACGCCCAATCAGTTGTTCACCATGGCTCCCGATGGGACCTTCACCGAAACGGCTCAGGCCGCGGGCTTGGGCATGCCCGATGGCGGGACCTTTGCCTGGCTGGATGTGGGCGAGGATGGACAACCCGATCTCCTCTGGGCGGGCGAGGACGGCGTCTGGCTGTATCGCCAAGAGGGCTGGCGCTTTCGAGGGGAGAAATTGTCAACGCCCAAAATTTGGGCCCAGACCATCACCCTGGCCGACTTCGATGGCGATGGCGACGGCGACGCCTTCATCGCTTCCAAAGACGCCAATCTTCTCCTCATTCAAGAGGAGGACGGGTTGCACTATCGGCCGCCGGAGACCTTCGGGCTTCCCCAAGCCAGCCTCACCGCCCATTGGCTGGATGTGGATAATGATGGACGCATGGACCTGGCCACCATCCCCGACGGCGTCTTCCGGCAAACCCCTGATGGTCAATTTCAGCCCATGGAGGTGTTAGGCTGGCCCGCCATGCCGCCCCTGGATGCTCTGCGAAGCGCCCGCGCGGTCTGGTTCGATGCGGACAACGACGGCTATCAGGAGGCCATCCTCGCCACTCAGACCCTGGATAAACAATGGGAAACCGCGTACCTTAAACGCCGCCCCGGCGCCAATCACTGGTTGGAGGTGCGCCTACACGGACCCGCGGGCAACGAAGCAGCCATGGGCGCCAAGATCGCCGTGCGCACTTCCGCCGGGAGCCAGATCGGGCGAGTGGGATGGAGTGAGAGCAGCCATTACAGCCAGGGACACTATCGCGTCCACTTCGGCCTGGGCGACCAAACCATTGTCGACCAGATCGCAATCACCTGGCCCGATGGCAAGCAGCAGACCCTCGACCGCATCCCCGCGGATCAGCTCCTGGACATCGCCTATCCCAACCCATGAATCTCCAGTGCATCAAGCTCTACGGCGAGCGCAACTGCGGAACCAACTACCTGGAGCAGCTCATCCGGCGCAATCTGACGGCGACCCTGCTGCCGGGAACGGCGCCCGCCTGGCTGCGGCGACGTTTTCGCCATCATCCCCGCCTGCGAGAACAGGTCATCGACGCCTATTTCTTCATGACGTTCGGATGCAATCTGGGCTGGAAGCACATGCTGGCCCCCGATGTGGCGCGATTGGAGCGCAGCATCCGTCCCTTGGGCCAGACCTTTTTCCTCTTTCTGGTGAAGAACCCTTACGCCTGGCTTCTCTCCCTCCACCGCCATCCCTACCATCATCCCCACCCCGCTGGGGATTTCGACGCGTTCATCCGGGCGGCATGGCCCACCCTGGGGCGGGAGAACCACGCCCGGCGGCCCTTCCTCAACCCCGTCGTCATGTGGAACCTGAAGAACGCATCCTACCTCCGCCTGGCCCGAGAAGCAGGCGGCCAGATCGTGCGCTATGAGGACCTGGTCGCAGACCCCGACGCTGTCATCCATGCCATCGCCCGCGCGGGCGGCATCAAGCGAAAAAGCGACATATTCGTCAATGTGGAGGACTCGGTCAAGGGAGAGGAGAACAGGGATTTCGCTTTCTATCGGGCCTATTATCTGGAGGAGCGATGGCGGGCGGAGCTTT
>DUEQ01000180.1 GCA_011192085.1 Caldilineae bacterium | reverse complement strand
CTCAGCTTTGCGTCGGGCGTCCATGGGGCGATGACCTATGAGAGGTTGAGGATGGAGAAGTCGTCGCTATCAGTATAAGATGTTTTGGGGATTTCGTGAAAATGACGGCCCCGCTGTCATCATCACGCCCACAACCCCAACATGGCAAGAATCCAGGCGCCCGCGGCCAGATAGGGAGCATAGGCGAAGGCGCTTTTCAACCCGGCCTTGCGGGCGATCAGCAGGTAGAGGGCGGCGACGCCTCCCAACATGACGCCCCAAAACAGCGCATAGAGCGCATCGGGAAACCCAAACAGCGCGCCAATGGCTCCCGCCAGTTTCACATCTCCCATGCCTAGCGCGCCGCGGCCCAGGATCGCGAGGAAGAGAAAGCCGGCGCCGCCCGTGAGGCAACCCAACAGCGCGGAGCTGGGGGATGGCTGACCCAACCAGACCGTCTGGATGCCCGCCCAAAGCAACAGGAGGATGATCATGGCGTTGGGGATGCGCAGGACCGCATCATCCACCAGAGCGATGACGCCCAGGAGGATCGTCAGGATCAGCGCAACCAGCAGGGGCTGGAAGGCTAAGGTTCGCCAGGCGATGACGCCTCCCCACCCGCTCGCCAGGAGGAAAACCGCCAGGCTGCGGGCGCGCGTCAGCCAGACCGTGTCCTCTCCGTAGCGCACAATCCAATATCGCGTTGTCAGCAGGATGATGCTGGCGGCCAGCGCGCCTAGGCTCAAGCCCAGGGTGAGCCAGCGCAGGGGGACTGGGATCATGGTCATGGCGAGGCGCTCAGCGAGTCAATCCCACGGCGTTGACTCCCCCCACCTGGGGGGGCTTGCCGGTGATTCCTCCGCAGGTGGAGAAGCAGGCGGTGACGTTGCAGGGGATGCGGGCGGCGATGGCCTGGATTCGGAGGGGACGACAGGTGCGGCCCGGACCTCTGCGGGCGTCGTCCCGGCAGGGAATGACGAGGTTCTGCTCCCAACCCAGGACGGTGATGCAACCGAAGGTGATCACATGGAACCGCGTTCGGGAGGTTCGCCAGTTTCGGTTGCAGGGATAGTCGTAAAGCCCGATGGCGACGCTTTCCCCGGCCTGCGTGTTCACGCTGCGGGCCACGCCCCCGCGACCTCCTGACGTGCCTTCGATGCAGGCGGCCGCGCTGATAGGGGTGTTGGCCCCCGCTTCCAACTGACACCGCAGTTCGCCCGTGCCCCATCCTGGGCGCAGGCAGGGGTCGAGGTTGCGGGCCGAGGCCTGGGAGGAGAAGTCGAGCCAGGCGAAGGCGTCGCCCGGAACGATATCGTCCTCGCCATCCCCATCCAAATCGCATTGATAGATGCGGCAGTCCAATTGGTCGGCGGGCTCCTCCCCTGCGGCAATGTAGAAGGTTTTCCCGCAGCCAAGCTGGGCCAGCGCGTTCCAGTTTCGGATATTCATGGCCAGGGGCCATAATCCGCAGGCTTCTCTGGCGGTGCTGCAAGCGGCTTCTGCCCGGGCAGTCAGGGTCACTTGCGTGAAGCCCAGGGCCTGGGCGAAGTAGGTGGGCGCGGTGCGCGTGGTTTCGACCCACACCCGCCAGCCATAGCGGCGGACGCGGATCTGGTCGGCGCCATTGGCTCTGGCAAACCGTTGGGCAGTGCTTTGGATGACTTGAGGGCGGCCCTGGCATAGTTGGCCCGCCGCGGCCAATGCGGCTGCGGTAGCCGCATTTTGTAGTTGGCGTCGCTGGGCATAGAGAGAGCTCAGATCGATGGCCAACGCCATGAAACCAAGGAGGACCACCATGATCACAGCCAGATAGACCATGGTGGCGCCTCGGTCTTCGCGCAGGGGGGAAAGCAGGGGAGTCACTCGATTTACCTTTGGGGACTGAGCACCATCATGACGGTTGCACTGCGCAGGGGGATGGTTTTCAAGCCGAACATGCTACCCAGGATGGTTGGGGTTTCATAGCGGACTTCGACGAGAATGGCATTGCCGCGGCGGGCGGAGGTGGAGGTGATGTGGATTTGATTGTCGGAGAGGTAGATATGATCGGAAGCGAGTTCGGCTTTGACAGCATCTCGGATGCCCTGGATGTGATTGGGATGGCGGATGGCGTAGCGAGCGCCTTCCTGAGAGGCGTTGGTGATGGCAATGAAGGTGACATAAGCGCGTCCTGCATCGGCTATCCCGGCCAGAAACAAGAGCAATATCATGGTCACCAAGGCGGTTTCCACGAGGCTGGAGCCGATGTCGCTGAGGGTATCGTGGTTTCTCGAGGGCGCTCGCTTCATTTCAGCGGCGTTGTTGCCTCCCCTGGCCGCGGGCGGTGGGGGAGTAGAGGGGGTCCATGGGGTTGAAGACGTCGGGGGGAAGTCGGACACCGTTCATCTCCAGTTTTGTTATGAAGCGGGGCTGAAGGCCCGTAGGTGCGAAATGCCCCTGGACCCGGTGTTTCTCGAAGCCGGTTTGTACGAAATGGAAGATGTCTTGCATGACGATGGTGTCGCCTTCCATGCCCAAGACTTCGGAGATGGCGGAGATCTTGCGGCTGCCGTCGCGCATCCGTTCCAGATGCACGACCAGATCGAAGGCGGAGGCAATCTGCTCGCGGATGGCCCGCAAGGGCATGTCCATCCCCGCCATCAGCACCATGGTCTCGATGCGGCGCAGGGTGTCGCGCGGGCCGTTGGAATGGGCGGTGGTCAGGGACCCGTCGTGGCCGGTGTTCATGGCCTGGAGCATATCTAGGGCTTCACCCCCGCGCACCTCGCCGACGATGATGCGATCAGGGCGCATGCGCAGGGCGTTGATGACGAGCTGCCGGATGGTGATCGCGCCTTTTCCCTCGATGTTGGGCGGGCGGGCTTCCAATCGCACCACATGGCGCTGATTCAATCGCAGCTCGGCCGCGTCTTCGATGGTGATGATGCGCTCGCCATCGGGGATGAAGCTGGAGAGAACGTTGAGCAGAGTGGTTTTGCCGGTGCCGGTGCCGCCCGAGACCACGATGTTCAACCGGGCCTGGACGCAGGCCCGCAAGAAGTCGGCGATGGGGCGGGACATGGTGCCATATTGAATCAGGGTATCGGGGCCGAGGACGCGTTTGGAGAATTTGCGGATGCTGATGCATGGCCCTACCAGGGAGATGGGAGGGATGACGATGTTGACTCGGGAGCCGTCGGGGAGGCGCGCGTCCACCATGGGGCTGGATTCATCCACTCGCCGACCGAGTGGGGCCACGATGCGCTCGATAATGCGCATGAGGTCCTTTTCGTTTTTGAACCGAACGTGGGTCTCCTGCATCACGCCGTTGCGTTCGATGTACACCCGGCTCGGGCCGTTGACCAGGACCTCGTTGATGCTTTCGTCTCGCAAGAAAGGCTCTAGCGGCCCCAGGCCCAGGATGTCGGCCACGATTTCTTCGAACAACTCGTTCCGTTCGGAGCGGCTGAGGATGATGTTTTCCTCGGCCAGGAGATTGGAAAAGATGTGCTCTAGCCGACGGCGGACGATTTCGTCGTTGTCCGTGGTGGCGATGAGGTTCATCTCCGCCAGCAAGCGTCGTTGGACCTTCTCTTTGAAGGTTTCTTTCACGCTGTCGGTGGGGGTGAAACGATTGAGCATCATAGTCGTGGGCCTTTTGAGAAAGCGCGGGAGGGTGGGTTAGCGAATCCAAAGGGGACGCCATTCATCCCATGCCGTGTTGCTGAGGTTGCGCACATTGCGTCCGTCGTTGTCCATGATGTAGATGTTTTTGATGCCGGTGCGGTTGGACCAGAAGATGATGTGGCGGCCATCGGGGGACCAGGAGGGGTGTTTGTCCCATTCCCACAGGTTTGGGGTGAGGTTGATGGGGTTGCTGCCATCGATGTTGATGACCCAGATGTCGTCGCTGCCATCCTCTTCGCTGACGAAGACCAGCTTGACGCCATCGGGCGACCACATGGGGTCGTAACAGACTTTGGTGAAGCCTTTGGTCACTTTCCAGGTGGGAGCGATGCCATATTGATTGACTTCGCCCTGGATGTAGATCTGCGGCGATGTGTCGTTGGGCCCCTGGGTGACATAGGCTCGGTAGCGACCGTCGGGGGAAATGCGATATTGATCGAACATGCTTTCAAATTGTTGTTTGACCAGGGGCGAGTCGCTGTAGAAGTGACGGTTGCTTCCGTCGGGGTCCATCACCCACAGGCCGGGCTGTTCGGGGTGCTGGGAGTAGAAGACGATTTTGCCTTTGAGTTCAGGGGGCATCCGCGCCGGGTCAGGGGTGGCGGTGGCGGTGGGCGTGACACCTGGGCGAGGCCAACATTGCAAAACAAAATCGTGTCGCAGGCAGCG